>JAAUTF010000020.1 GCA_012031775.1 Candidatus Altimarinota bacterium
ATGGCGACGCGCTGCTGCTGGCCGCCGGAGAGCTGGCCGGGATAGTGCGTGGTCCGATAGGCCGAGCCCGACCTCGTCCAGCAGCGCCTGCGCCGGTGACGCATTACGCTGTGACGCAGCGTGTTCACAGAACAAACAGGCCTTGTTCCAGCTCGCACGGCGCACCTGGCCGCAGCTTGGGCAGCGCAGATGCCGGATAGTGGTTTTGCGTACCACGACGATCGCGCCGAGCAGCAGCACCAGGCTCGCTACGCCGATCAGGGCCTGCTCCAGCGTGCTAAGCGGGAAGTTGATCGTGGCAGCGCCCGCGACCAGCGGCGTCAGAGTGATTGGTGTCTGCTGCTCGCCCACGGCCAGCGCCAGCTGGCGCGGTGTGCCGTCGGCCAGCAGCGCCAGCTCAAAGCTGATCCGATACCGGGTCAATCCAGCTTGCGCGATCTGTGTTGCGAGTTGTTCAATCGCCGGTGCGCTCGCCTCATTGAGCACAGTGCCGTCGGTTGCATCGGCCAGAGACGATAGCTCGGCGCTGTCGAATTGCGCATCCGAGCTGACGATATGCAGGCTCACGCCGCGATCGCGCGCACGCGCCAGGGTTTGAATACGATCGTCGGTGCCGAGCGCGCTGTTCGTCAACAGCACCACGTGCGCCGGGCGCTGGCGCTCGTCGCCATCACGGGCGACGGTTGAAATGGCGCGTTGCAGCGTTGCCCCGACCGATCCAGCCGTAGCACTCGGCACCAGTTGGGTCAGCGCGTTGAGCAGCGCATTATGATCGCTCGATACCTGCTCGCCATTGGTCGCTGTGCCCGGCACGAACAGGGCCATGCGGCTTTGCTGCAAGGCCGGAGCCTGCAACAGGGCACTTGTTATGTCACGCAACGTCTGAATATCGTCGCCCTGTGGCACGAACACCAACGCGACGCTCGGCAGATCCGGTGTCTCGTCGCCCGCCAGGGGTACTTCGTCGACGGTGAGCGCAACGGGCAAGGGGGCATTATCGAGCAGCACAGAAAAATCTTGTGCGTCAAGGCCGGGCACGGTGCGCCGCAGTGCGTTGATCGGGTGCGCCCACAGGGTCACCTGGGGGTACGCCTCGGTATCGATCTCGACATCGAGCTGGCTGAGGGTTGTAGCATCCCAGGGCGCGGCACAAAATACTGGGTCTCGATGCTGGCCGTGCCCGCTGTCAAGCTGGGCGCGCAGCACCAGTGTATGCTGTGTGCCGTCGGCAGGCGTCGCAGTACTAAACCGTACGCGGTAAGTGCCCTGTGTCGCCCCTGTGCGCACATGCTGCGCCAACTCACTCAGTCCTGCAGCGTCCGGCTTGGCCTGGAACGAGCCGCCGGTGCGCGCGGTAAGCTGGCTAAGCAGAGGGCCACCGCGGTCGACATCATCGCCATAGCCGAGAGCAAAGATACGCACACCCTGATCTTCGGCGATGCGTGCAGCCTCGTTCGCACCCAGGCTGCCGCTGCCGACGATGCTAGTATTATCGATACCGTCGCCGAAGACGACGACATAGGCCGCGCCGCCACGCTGCCGCGCGTGGTCGACACTCGCACCAATGGCGGTGACCACCGTGTTGTATAAGTCCGTCTGCCCTTTACGCGCGCCGACCTGTGCCAGGGCGTAGAGCAAGCCGGCGCTGTCGTTGGTAAACGGCTGCACCGCGATCGGCGCTTCTAGGTCGGTCTGGCTGCCACGTGGCACAAACAGGCCGATCTCGGCCATCGGACCTTCGTCGCGCAGGATCGCTTCGAGCAAGGTCTGAATATCGCTGCGGATCGCGGTCAAAGCGGCCTCGCCGATGAAAGCACTCATATCAGCCACTAGCGCGATCGTCACCGGTGTAGGCAGTGCGTTCATCGGTGTGACCTGAAGTGCCTCCTGCGGCAGCACAAGGCCCTGTTCCTCCACTATAAAGCTCGCCGCCGTCAGGCCCTGCACGCCCTGGCTGTACTGATCACGCACGCTGACAGTGATATCCAGCTCCGGGTAGGCTGTGGCATCGACGGCGACGATGTCGAGCTGCGGTGCTGCCGCTACCACCACCGATGGTGCCCAGCAACTCGTTGCGACGATCACGAACACGCCTGCGAGCACGAGCGACCAGCGCCTGGGGTGGCTAATTTGTTTGAACATAAAGAGCCTCCTCGCATTCAAAGCGCAACTGCTGCTTGCCCAGGCGG
Organism: Candidatus Altimarinota bacterium; assembly: GCA_012031775.1. GTDB lineage: Bacteria > Chloroflexota > Chloroflexia > Chloroflexales > Chloroflexaceae > JAAUTF01. Next base: position 2,190 of record JAAUTF010000020.1, read on the forward strand.
ATCGTCTGCCCGTGCTGCAAGGCGACGCGCCCAGAACACGTGTCTCGTCGAGCCAGGTGCCATTCTGCGACCCGGCATCGCTCAGATAGAAGGCAATGCCGTCGAACTGAATATCGGCGTGGTGTCGCGAGACGATCGGCACATCGAGCACAATGTCGTTGCTGGGATCGCGCCCGATGGTGACATCGAGGCGCTCAAGGGTGAAGATGCGGCCCTCCAGGCTCCCGCCTGCGCCAACCAGGCGCGCGTTGAGCGCTTCACTTTCGGCGAAGACCGTGGGTGCGGATTCGGCCTCGGCGCTGCTTTTAAAGCGTAGCGTGACGCGCCCGACGCGCAGCAGATCACCATCGCGCAACGTATGTTCGTCGTCGGCGCGTCGTTGACGAGCGTGCCGTTACGGCTGCCCCAATCGTAGAGCACAAAGCCCTGGCGCTCGCGCTCGATATAGGCGTGGCGCGACGAGGCGGTTTCGTCGTCGAGCACCAGCTGACATTGGGCTGGGTCGCGCCCGATCGTCAGCCGTGCGCCGATGGTGAAGCGCTCGCCGACGCCGCTCGGCCCGCTGACAACTTCGACCCAGGTGCTATTGACGGGCGCGTCGTTCAGCAGTTCGGTGCGAGCGACGCCGCCCTGCGCCATCGTCGTCGGCGCGCTGCCGCCATCGCTGAGGCGTAGTGGTGCTGCCACGCTGGCAGCTTTCATAAGCTGGCACTCAGGGCAAACACCCTGCCAGCTGGGGTGCTGTTCGCGACCGCAGTAGGGGCACGCGCGGAGGCGTCGAGCGCCGAGCGCGCCAAACATGCCCAGGGTACTGGCGACTAACAAACCGCTGCCGATATAGCCCATCTGGACTGTGCGGTCGATCGTGCGTGCGATCGCCGGAAATGTCTCGCTAGGCAATTCGTTCAAGGCCTGTTCATCAAGGCCAAGCGCGGGTAGGGGCTGCACGCTTAAGAGCACGCCCGGCAGGAAAAGGGGCACGGCGACGCTGAGCATCGCCGCCGTACAGGTGATGCCAAGCACACTGCGCTGCGGTAAGCGCAGCACTGCGATAACGAAGAGCGCCAACGTTGCTGCTCCCGCCAGCAAGGCTGGCAAGCCTAACCACCAGCGCGCGGCAGTGTAGCCATCGACGATCGACCAAAGGCTTTCGTTCATTTGTGTGCCTCCGTTGTACCTGAACTTAGCCCGCCGAACTGGCGCAGCAGGCCACGCCAGGAGTCGGTTTCGGGTGCCGCCCCGGCTGCACTTAGAGCGCTGGCGGCGTTGGCCTGGTGCAAGGCCGCCAGCAATTCCTCGCCATCGGTGAAACGCTGACGCGGCGCTTTCGCCAAGCAGCGCTGCACAAGCTCCGACAGAGCGGGCGGTACATCAGCGCGTATACTGGCAAGCTGCACAGGTTGTGTCAGCAGGTGTTGCAGTGCTAGGTCGCCCTGGTTGCTGCCCTGAAACGGCGGTCGACCCGCAAAAAGCTCGAACACAAGCGTGCCATAGGCATACAGGTCGCTGCGCCGATCGACAGCCTGGCCGCTCGCTTCCTCGGGCACCAGGTAGGCACCATTGACGGGCATCGCGTCGACGAAGGACAACGACATTTCATCGTGTGCAAAGCCAAGATCGACCACGCTGATGCGCCCGAGATGATCGGCATAGCAGATATCCGGCGGGAGTGCGCGGCAAACGATATTCTGGCGATGCAGATAGAGCACAAGGTCGGCCAGATGCATCGTCAGGCTACTTGCCAGTGTCAGGGCCAAGGGGCCGCTGTCGATGATCTGGCGCAGTGGGCGACCCGGTACAGGTTCCAGCACCAGGAAGAAGCACTGCGAGGTGCGCCCACGATCGAGCAGGCGGATGACGCTGGCGTGGGTGAGCTTACTCAGCACGATCGCCTCGTAGCGCAGTCGCGCGATCGCCACTTCATCGTCGCTAGGTGCCTGTTTGATCCACACGCGCTGCCCACGTTGATCGATTGCTTCGATGAGGGTGCAGGTGCCGACACGAAACGATCCGCCAAGGCTGTAGCTTTGCTGGCTCCGCGAGCTGAAGAGCAGAGGTTGTTCTGTCATTGGTTTGCTCAATTGTGCTTTTCGCGGCTATCGCTGGCTTGTAACAGGTGCCGATCGCTCGCCGCGCGTCGGCACGAAGTCGATGAGGTTCTGGTCGGCATTGGCCGCCATCGTTGCGAAGGCGAGTGTTTCGAACTGGCCGAACCGTTCGATCGGCAGGCGCATCGTGAGGCGCTCAGCGTTGAGCGTTGTGGCGACTGCGCCGACGCCATGCCAGCTGCCCGTGTTCCAGCTCAGCAGCATGGCCTGCTCTGCGCCGCTGCGGTAAAGCAACACATAGTCGGCGCTCAGCCCCGGCCAATCTGTACTCACCTCGCCGCTGGCCGTTCCAGTGTCGAGGAAGACGTGATACACCGCCTGGTTCGGCTGCGTGTAGATCCGCCCAACGACGACCAGCTCTGCCACCAGTTGGTCGGCCTCACGCACCACTCGCGCCGCGATCAAGTCGACATCCGGATCGGCGATATTGCCAGGTGCAGCGGCGATCACGCCGTTAGCTGCGGGCAGCGCGGTGGCGCTCGGCACTACCGTCGCTGTCGCCAGCGGAATCGGTGATGCAGTTGGGGTTCGCAGCGGCGCACTAGCGGCAGTCGCGCTTGCACCGCTCCGGCCGTCGAGCACATCGACGAGCGCAAACAGCGCGATCGCAATCGTCAGCACGGTCAGCCCGATCGAGAGCAGGGGCAGCCTTCTACGCACTCGGCGTTGTGCTGGGGCAGGTGCCGCTGGCGCGACCAGCAGCGGTGCCGCACAGAACGGGCAGCGTTCGCTCGGGGGAATGCGCTCGCCACAGCGCGGGCAGCTGATAAGACGCGCCACCTCTACACTGAGTAGCTGCTGCTGGATGTCAGCGAGTTGCTGATAGCAGACGACCATACTGCTCGGGCGCGCCGCCACAACTTTGTGCAGCGATCGGTCGATCAACTCCAGTAGCGCGGGCGGCAGATCGGCGCGGCTGGCTGCCAGCGGCGGTGCTTGTTCCGAGAGGTGCTTCACCACAAGTTCGGTCGGGGTTCTGCCGACAAAAGGTGGCCGCCCGGCCAGCAGTTCAAAAAGCAGCGCGCCCCAGCTGTAGATATCACTGGCTGCCACGGCGGGCTGGCCAGCGCTCAACTCGGGGGCCAAGTAGGTCGCCTCGGCCAGGCTAAGCTCCCCTGGCTGCGGTGCTGCACCACGCCCGCACAGATCGACCAGGGTCAGTGTTCCCGTGCGATCGATCGTGAATGCCTGCGGACGCAGGCGGCCCCAATAGATGCCGCAGCCGTGCAGATCACAAAGGATGCCCGCGACCTGCACCGCAACTTCGAGCCCAGCCGTCAGCGAGAGGTCACTTTGATGAATCAGATCGGCCAAGGTGCGCTCAGCAACCACATCGAACACCAGAAACGCCACACCGTCAAGCTCGCCGAGGTCGTGCAGCCGCGCTACCTGTGGCAGGCGCAGCCGACTCAAGTGCTGCGCCTCTGCCGCCAGTGTCTCTAATTCCGGTGTACCGACCTCAGCAATATACAGCAGCACCTCGTCGGCACCGGCAAAGCCACGATAGTAGCAATCACCAAGGCCGACCAGGGCTGGTCCGACGCGGTAGCTGCGCCCGCTAATGGTGCTTATCAGCTGCTCCACCATAAGTACCTCTCCTACAGCATTTCTCAGTTTATCGCGCCAGCACCAGGCGGATGCAGCGCATGAGGCTGCGGTAAACCAACATCTCTTTAGCTCTCGATGCGCGCGCTACGCGGCGCGCGCGATCGGCACTCGCTCGATGACCTGCGCGGCAAATTTGTTTAAGGCGCGCACCAACGCTGTATTCGCCCCCGATTGGGCGATCAGCGAGCCGTTATTGATAAATGGCTGAAGCCCACGAAAATCGGCGGGTAACTCGCCCAGTTGCTCATAGCCATTGAACAGGCTGCGGATATCGGTACTACTGATCTCGGCGCGGCGTCCGCTGCGATTAAGTACGAAGGCCATACTTTCACGCCGGATACCGAGTTCGCCCAGCAAGGTCATCGCGGCGCGCGTGGCGCGAATGCTCGGTACATCGGGCGTGCAGACCAGCAAGACCAGGTCGGACAGCTCCAGCGTGGTCATCGTCATGTCGTCGAGTTGCGTCGGGGTATCCACCACAACATAGTGGTAATTGCGCCGCAGCGACTGCACCGTACGGCGCGCGAGCACGGCAAGAATTTGCTTGACCTTTTCTTTTTTCAGCAGCAGTTCCAGGTATTCGCCCTGTTCGTGCCCGATCTGTATCTGCTGCCCACGCCGCACCGCCAGCAGCAACTCATCGATCAGCGTGGCTCGGTCGTCTTCGAGCACATCACGCTCGAGCAGATCGCGTGTGAACTCCGTCCGTTCGATATCGAGCGGGGCTGGTAACAGGCGCAGGCGCTCGCTCATTGGCGGGGCGATGCTTTCGAGATCGGTGCGGCTGATGCCGTCGAGCACCGGGATGAGGTCGAGCACCGATTGATTAGCGACATGGCCGACATAGGCGTCGAGGCCGCCGAAGCGCCAGTTCAGGTCGCTCAGGATGACGCGCTGGCGCTCTTCGCGCGCCGCCAGCAGCAGCGCGAGGTTCGCAGCGAGCGTGCTGGTGCCTACCCCGCCTTTGAGGCTTGAACAGCGAAATTACGCGCCCCGATGCCGCCGGCTCAACCCCCGGAGACGCGCTCCTGTATCAGGTGTAGGACTGCATCACGCTGTCGATCACCGCTTGAAAGCGCAATTCGCTGTAGGGCGGGTCGACGCGCATCACATCACAGACGCCCATATCGAGCGCGCTGTGCAGATAGTCTGGGTCGCGGTAGCGTGCCTGGCGCGCCATGATAACCGGTGCCACTCGTGGATGCACATGGATCGCCTCACGGCAAATATCCAGTACTTCCTCGCCCGGCAGGCCATCGGCGATGATCAGCACATCGGGGGCCTGGCTTTTGAGGCTTTCCAGGCACTCGCGCCCGCTTGCGGCCGTACCGATCGGATGCGTGTCGCTGCCCTGTTCCAGAAAAGCCCAGACCCGCTCTGCCAACGCGGCATCGTCGCAGGCGATCAGCACCCGTATCTTCTTGCGCAATTGCCAGTCCAGGCTGGTCATCATTGGTTGTGTCCTTCTTGTATTGCTTCAAATGTCAGAAGTCAGAAGTCAGGAGTCAGAAGCTTCAGCGCATCCGCCCTCGGCCTGCTGCAATCTGCAATCTGCAATCGCCCTACGGTCGGCTGGCTGGCGGCGCAGGTGCAGGCAGTGTCTCGTAGTCCGGCGGCAGCAGCACATTATTATTCGAGCGGCCACCAATAAACTCAACCGGGTTGATCGGCGCGGTGCCGACTTCGTCGAGGCGGCGGATAAGCAGGCGTAGTTCGTTGGCAAAATTCGAAGCGTGCGTAACTTTCAGCGCGTCTTCTGGCCCTAACTCCAGTGTCACCAGCGTCGTCGGGGCCAGCTTGACCTCACCATCGACGCCGGCCGGCAGATAGGTCTGGCCCCCCGTACCGCCCTGGGCTGGCAGTAAGGTGTCGACGGCCAGTACTTCGACCTGTTGCAACAACAGTTCGGTGATCAGCCGCCCGGAAGGGTCGCTATACGACACCACAATATCGACCAGATTGCCCTGGCGCACGCTATTGCCAACGCTGGTCACGCCGTTGACGGCGATCGTCACCGCGCGTTTGCCTGGCTCCAGCCCCGCGTTGCGCGAGATCATGTTCTGCTGTACGTACTCACCCGGTGCGATGTTGATCAGCGCCGTGGCCGAGCCGTCGCTGAGATCGGCCATGTCGAGAATGTAGCTCGACGCCAGGTATTTCACCGGTAGTTCCGTGGTGGTTAGCATGTCCGGCGTGATCAAGGCGCGCGCTGGGATAGTTTTGCGGCGACAATGACCGCCTGTTTGATGCCGATCTCGGCTTCAAGCTGCGCCAGATAAGACGAGATCGCGATGCCGGCCAGCATAGCGAGCAAAGCAGCGGCGATACTCATGATCCAGCCTTTGCGCCGGATCTTGCTGGGATCAACCACCGGGCGCGGCTGCGGCGCGCTAGTGCCGTGTTGCGGAAGCGAAACTGCCATGGTTAGAACCCTCCTTTGGCGAGGATGCCGCGTAGTCGCGGCGATGCCGGACGATCGATACGCTGGATCACGTCGAGAATGTAGTTAATATGGTTGTCGTCTGGCAACAGCGCAAGTTCGACACATCCGGATGGGAAACTTTGCATCAGGCCGAGCCCACCCGGCGGTGCGATGAGTGCCGGGCGCTGTGCAGCGGCGCGACCGAGATTAACGTGGTCGAGCAAGCGCGACTTATAGACACTGACCTGGCTCGCTTCGGCGGCGGCAAACGGCCCATCAGGGGCGAACAGCTGCGCTGCGATCGTTCCTCGTGCCCGACAGACGAAGCGCCGACTGCTGTGGTCTAGCTCCCAGAGTTGCTGTATGCCAAACCGTGCCACGCCCGACGCCCGTGTCGGATGGCGGAGTGCGGCTATTGGCCCTTGCAGACCTGTCAGGTAGAAACTCTGCAACGTCGGCTGTAGACGATCGAGAAAGGTCAGCAGCTGCGTAAGCGTCATACCTTGCGCGGCACCACGCGCCGCCGCCTCAACCAGAAAGGCAAACGACGCACCGACGATACCGACCTCGTACACGGCTAGGGGCAGCGTCGCGCTGGCCGTCTGCGGCAGGCCGGCCAAGAGAATGCTTCTCGCTGCGCGCGATTGTTGGGATACATAGTTGATCTGGGCGCTTGGCACCAGGGCCAGCACATGCATACCGCTGGCAAGCAGCGCGCTGTAGTACTGGGCCAGTGCGCCAAAGGCATGCGGCTGGAGCACACAGCGGCGCGGCAGGCTTTGCCAGCAGCTGGCGTGCAGCGTGCGTCCGGCGTCGAGCGTCGTGGGCTTACCGTCGATAAGCGCCTCGCGCGGCAGCACTTGAATGGTATGCTGTGCAATCAGCGCTGGATCAAGTTCACTTGCTGCGTCGACCACCACCGCCACCTGCGGTGACGCAAGGCTGATGCCTGCTGGTTTCGCGGCCAGGAATGCGGCCTGTCGTACATCGGCCTGTGTGCTGGCGATCATCGTTACCCTCCCACCACTACAAGCCCGCCAATGACAAGCGCACCGAGCGCGAGAAAGGGGCCGAAGGCGATCACAGAGCGCCGTGAAAGACGGCGCAGCGCGATGCCAGTGATGGCGAAGACAGCGGCGGCGCTGAAGGCCACCAGCAGCGCCGGGAAGACTGCGGGCCAGCCGAGCACCAGTCCGATAAACAGCCCAAGCTTGATATCACCGCCACCGGCTTTCTCCAGCCCGTAGATCAAGGTCGGCAGCAGCAACAGCCCGCCCGCGACCAAGCCGCCCAGCAAAAGCGACCAGCGCTCGGAGCGCATGAGTGCGACGAACAGCGCGACCGCCAGCGCCGGAAACATCACGCGGTTCGGAATACGCCGCTCGCGGATATCGGTCATCGACACATAGATTAGAACTGCGGCGGCGGCCAACATACTTAGTAATGTCAGGTACTGCACGATCTCACCTCACAAACGCGAAGCGCCGCAGCTGGCCGGCGATCAGCCCACCGGCCAGGCCCATCAGCGCGAAGGAACCGAAGAGGAACAACACGCTGCTGATGGTCAACTCGTCGGGTTGGGTGAGCGCAGTCGCACTCAGCGACACCAGCGCGCTCCCACAGGCCACCACCAGCCCGTTGATCAATGCGGCCTGGCGCGCTAGCCACGCGCAGGCAAAGGCCCCCGCTGCCACACTCAACTCCACCACTACCACTGCTGTCCAATCCAGGCCGATGCCGAGCGGTGCAAGTACGAGCATGGTGGCAAGTACCTGAACCGTGAGCGCTAACAAAACACCTTGTACCACCGCTAACCAGCGAATGTCGTCTAGCCAATCGTGTTGATGCATAGTCCGCTCCGTATTACTCTGGAATTAGCCCGGTGCCGCGAGCGATGGTCAGTGCAAGTGCCCCCAGGATCAGGCACATAATTGAGGGCATCGACAGCATCACAATCACAAGCGAGATTTTTGTTGCCACTTTGGCTCCTTCGGCGCGCGCGCGGTGGCGGCGGCGGATACGAATGTCTTCGGCTTGGCGCTCCAGGGTTTCTGCGATCGGTGTGCCCAGCTCTTCGGCCTGCAAAATGCCGTCGATAAACACTCGCAGCTCGGGCGAACTATTGCGCTCTCCCAGGTGGCGAAAGGCCTGTTGCCGTGACTCGCCGACGTGCAGTTCGCGCAAGAGGCGCGCTACCTCTTCGTAGAGCGGCCCCTGGTTGCGCTCGCTCAACAGGCTTAGGGCGATCTCGAAACCCATACCGGCTGAGATACAGACCGCCAGCATATCGAGCAGGTCGGGCAAGGTCACCGAGATCGTGCGCTGGCGCTTGTTCGCTTTGCCGCGCAGCCAGAGCAGCGGGTAGACAAAGCCGCCGAGCGGCAAGAGGATCAGCGCGAACTGGCCGAAGGGTATGCCTAAAACGGTCAGCAGTAGCCCGATGGCGAGCCCGGTGAGCATGCCAAGGATCTGCAGGCCGTGCAGTTCGTGCGCGCCGATGCCGCCCGGGTTGCCTGCGTAGTCGAGGCGCTTGGCCACAGTGGCAAAGGTGACAAAGGGGCGCAGCACGGTGATGTTGTCGGCCAGCGCTAGAGCCAACGGGCGTAACGTGCGCTGGTAAAAGGTGCGCCGCTCGGCGTTCGCTTGCCCTGTGCCGAACTGGGCGATTTGCAGCTCATAGCCCGGCGTACGCACGCGTCGAATGCCGCTGATCAACAGCGATACGATGCTACTCACAACAATGCCGAACAAAATACTCATCGTAGCTTTCCTTGCAATCGTCAACCTGCCTCTTTGCCCAGTGTATGCCGCGCAAGCCGAAGATTCATCTGACTTTGGTGCCTATTAACGGCCCGAAAGCTGTAGTACTTTTTGCCCTATCAGCGGGGCAAGCAGCAGGGTTCCGCTCGCCGTCGCCAGGCCCAGGGCCATCAGCGTGGGCGCAGCGCGCAGCATCTGGTTGTCGGCTTTAGATACGCCAGCGAGCATCCCGGCGAGCAACGCGGTGGCGATCGTAGCGAGCAGTGTCGGCGTCGGCATACGCGGCAACAGGCCGAAGACGTGGAGCCAGAGAAAAAAGACCTGCGGCCACGGTCGCGCCGATCGCGCCGAGCACGGCACCGCGCGCCGCGACGGGCAAGTTCGCCAGCCACGCCAAAAGGTCACGCAGCTCCTGCGGTAATATGTCTTGTAGCCCCTGGCTGAAACGTCGGTCGAAGATCGGCAGCGTGCTGCGCGGCAGCAGCAGCGCCGGTGCGGCAAAAGTCGCGGTGTCGGCTGCGGCCAGCGGAAGCATTTGTAAGCGCAGCAGCCAGTCCGGATCGGCGGGAACAGGCGTTGCGGCTGGGGGTACTACTACCAGTATCCAAGGCCATGGCGCTCGTATCAGCGGCGCGGGCGCTAGCGCTACCGCCGATCAGGCGATTGAGCGCAGCGATCGCGCCACCTGCCAGCCGATCACTGCCCGCGCCTACCAGCGCCATCACCGCCGTCAGCAACAATGCGCCGAGCAACATCATGCCCGCGAATTCGACCACCTCGACACCACGTTCGTCGCGCCAGCACGCGCACAGCTCCTTGGTTAGTATGTCCATCAGGCCCTCCTCAACGACCGCAACGGCGCAGCTCGGCGTTAAACGTCGACGCGCGCCATACGCTGAATAAGCTGGTAAATACCAAACTGCACCAGCAAAAAGACACTTAAGAGGATCCAGCCCGGTATAGTCTCAAACATGGCCTCGCGATCGGCGAGCCGCGCAGTGTCAAAAGCAGCGCCAGCGGCAGCACCATCACCACCACGGCGGAAAAGCGCGAGTCGGCGGTGAGCGAGTCGATCTCGCTAGCTACGCGGCGCCGCTCGGTGATCGTATTGGCCATCGCGGTGAGCACCCGCGCCAGGTTGCCGCCCGCCTGGTGCTGGATCACCATCGCGTCGATCACGATGTCGAGATCGCGGCTGCCGACGCGTCGCCGCAGCCCGGTCAACACCTGCGTCAGGCTATCGCCCATCAGCAGCTCACGATGTGTTTGCAAAAACTCGCCTGCTGCCGGTTCAGGTAACCGCTCGCTCACCTGGCTGAGCGCCTGCTGGATCGACATACCGGCGCGTAGCGCGTTGGCCATCAGCTGTGTCACTTCAACCAGCTGGGCCTCGAACGCCTTGACAAAGGCATCGCGGCGCGCAGACAGAAAGATACGTGGGACGAGAAAATAGGCAACCAGGGCGAGCGCGATCAACGGGATCCAGGGCAGGGCAATCAGCCGGTACGAGATATACATCACGCCCAGACAGAACGCCCAGCGATATACGGCGAAATCCGAGGGCCGCCACGACAGGTAGGCACGCCGCAGTCGTTCACGTGTCGCTACCGCCTGTGGGCTGCGGTCGAAGCGCGCTGCCCAGCGCGCCAGAAAGCTGCTGCGATACAAGGGGTCGCTTAAGACCGTCGGGTCGGCACCGATCGCCTCGCTCTGGGTTATCAGCTGTTCGCGGCTTTGCAGCGCCTGAAAGAGATGATAGCCAGCGATTAAACCGACAAAGACCGTGAGCCCGCCCAGCGTGCTCGCCAGGATAAACATGGTAGTCATCGATTCCTCCGTCCGCTCTCGACAAGCAGCAGTGCGCGCACCTTCCGACGGCGTGCGCGGCGGTAATACAGCAGGCCGCCAACACCACCGCAGAGCAGGCAGGCCAGCGGCAGCAGCACCAGCAGCTGCGACGATTGCTGAAGGGTACTTCAACCCGCCCGCCTTGCAGCAGCACGCGCTGTTCGGGAGTGTTCACCACCAGCGTCAGTGTTCCCGTTGGCGGATACGCACCCGGTGGGAGCCGAATCGCGATCGAACGCTGTAGCCGTTCGTTGGCGGCGACAAGCAGCGAGTTCGGGATTACCTGACTGCCGGGCATGTTCTCAACCAGCAGTTCAAGCTGTTCTTCCTGCGCCGAGCGCGAGTCGATCGCTAGTGGTACCGTCAGCTCGCCGCGCCCGTTATAAGTGAGGGTGCTGCTAAAGGCCGCCGCGACGGCGATCGCTGGTACTTCCGCTGGCACCGCGAAGGCGGCTTCGACATAATCGACGTAGCGAATAGTGCCCATCGCGCCGCGCCCTTCGATCTCGGCCACGATACTGGCCCGGTAGGAGCCCGCGAAGGCCGGTGTGTACAGGAAGCGGTAGCGGTTTTCGCCCTCCGCCACTAGTTTCAGCGGATCAAGCACGCCATCCGGACGCACGATCCAGGCAGCGGGAAAGCTGACTTTGCTGATGGCAAAATCGGCCCGCAGCGGCAGATCGACAAGGCTGGCAAATTCGGCGTGTATCGGCAGCAACGTGGCCCCTGGCGGCAGCGTCAGCGTCAGCGTCGGCAGCGCCGCCACGCGCACGATATAGTCTTTGTAGATATGCACCGGGGCAGTAAGTTCGGTCGGCACTTCAAGCCGCAACGTGTAGTCGCCAGGGCTCTGCAGCGCCGGGTACATGCCGCTGTAGCGTCCATCGTTGGCGACGGTATCGACCACCGCGCCGTCATCACGCAAGCTCAGCGCCGGTAGCGCTTCCGGCGCAACTACGCGCACACTCGGCTGCATACCGCTTACCCATTCATAGACAAAAGGCCGGAAGCTGCGCTGGCTGCGATCCGGGTTCGAGCGCGCGATCTGTGCGCCCGCCACCAGCAGCAGCGGTCGCCCGATCGGGTGAAAGCGCACGCCGTTATCGTCGTCGAGTTGGATGGGCGCAGGCACCGGCATGCGGATGCGCAGCTTCGAGCGCGTTAGAACCACGATCTGTGTCGGCGTCTGGTCATCGCGTGCGATGTTGATCTGCCAATTGCCAACAAAGCCGACTTGAGCCTGCGGCAGCACTTTGTACAGTTCGTATTCCGGCTCGGCGCTGCGATAGACGGTATTCTGGAAAAGGGCATAACGACATCGTTCTGGTCGGGCGCGAGCAGGCTGTTGATCGACGTCGGCACTCCGCCACGCACCAGTACACGCTCAACTGGGTGGGTTGATGCTGCGCTTGTACCTGGGCGAGCTGAGCTAGTGTGTTTGGCTCGACGATGATCCGATCGACGAAGCGGTCGTCGCTGGCGCGCGTATAAACATCGAGGTAGCTGTCGATCAACTCGGTCGCGTCGTTGGCCATCACCACCAGCGCGCTCGTCGGCGCGGCCACCGCCTGCTGCAGATACGCCGGGTCGGCATCGGCACCCAGCGCGATTGAGAAGATGCGCCAAAAGCGCCGCGCCTGAAAGCGTTCCACCGTTGCCGCTACCTGTTCGAGTTGCCCCACGCCGGTGGGCCGTCCGTCGGTCAGCAGCACCACAAACTGGCGCTGGTTGGCGTCCACGCCATCGTTATCGGTCGTCGCTAGCAGATCGTAGGCCGCGCTCAGCGCGCTCCCGACGTGTGTCTCTTCACCCATCGGCTCGGTGCGTAGGCCATCGATCAGCGCTTTCAACTCACGCCCATTATCGGGGCGCGCCATTGGCACCAGGCCAGGGGTGAGCGACCGTGTCTGCGCGGCGTCCGATAACACTACCACGCCGATCTTGTCTTCGGGGTCGGCAAGGTCGATGAACAGTTTGGCGGCCGCCAATCGCAAAAACTGCGGGTCGTTCTCCGCCATGCTGCCGGAATGGTCGATCACCAGCACCACATCGCTCGCCGCTGCATCAAGCGCGCCCTGCGGCCCGATTCCGATCTGGCCACGCGCAGGTGTGACGAAGGCGAAAAGCAGCATAAAGACACTAAGGAGCCATAGAACCTTGTTGACCCTCACCGGTAGGAGCGGAGGGTATACACGCTGCGCTCTTCCTTCTGTCTCCTGCCTCCTGACTCCTGTCTTCTTCATCACCGCCATGCCTCCACCTCCAGTTCGATGCCGTAGCTACGGAACGTGGCGAGGAGCTGTGGTGCCGCCGTGCTCGCGCTGTACTGGCCGATCAGCTGGCCCCCTGCGTCCATACCACGCTGCTGATAGCCAAAAACCTCGTGAACTTGCACCTGGTCGAGCGCGTCAAGGCCCGCGACCTCGGCGATCGCGACGACTTTGCGCGAGCCGTCGGCCATGCGCTGTTGCTGGACTACAACGTCGAAAACGCATAGCTGGCGTCGGATCGCCACCAGCGGCAGCGCGGTCGCTTCACGCGCCCACAGCACCATCGTCTCCAGGCGGTTGAACGCTTCCTGTGGCCCATTGGCATGGACTGTCGTCAGCGACCCTTCGTGGCCGGTGTTCATCGCCTGGAGCATATCGAGCGTTTCAGCCCCGCGCACCTCGCCCACGATGATGCGATCCGGGCGCATGCGCAGCGCGTTATGCACCAGCTGGCGAATCGTGACTTCGCCCTCGCCGAAGCGGTCGGCCTTGCGCGCCTCCAATGCCACGACGTGTTCGCCGGGGCGACCCAAATTCAGCTCGGCGGCGTCCTCAATGGTGATGATGCGTTCGCGCTGCAAATCGAGCTCGGCGGCCAGCGCGCGCAGCAAGGTGGTTTGCCCGAACCAGTGCCGCCCGATACCAGGATGTTGCGCCGCGTCCGCACACAGGCCGCCAAAAAGGCCGCCATCTCGGGCGTCAGGCTGCCGAACTCCACGAGCCGCTCGAGCGAAAATGGTATGCGGCTGAAACGGCGGATGGTCAGCACCGGCCCGCTGAGCGCGATCGGGTCGAGCACCGCGTTGATACGCCCACCGCCGGGGAAGCGCTCGTCGTCGGGCAACGGCGCGTCCACCGTCGAATTCTGTAGGTCGAGGCGCCGATCAGAGGGGGCGAGTAGTGTGTTGATCACGTTCAGCAAATGGCTGCTGTCGCGAAAGCGAATCTCGGGCGCGGGCCGCAACTTGCCGTGTTCTTCGACCCAGACATCGTGCGGGCCGTTGACCATCACTTCGCCGATGTGTGGGTTGCTCAGCAGTGTGCTCCCTAGCAGATCGCGCAGGCCGGTCGGCTTGAAGAGCTGGTTGAGCGCCCCGACATGCGGCTCGATCTGCGGCAGACAGTGCGGTTTCGCGCCGGTGGCGGTGAAAGTGCCGACATCCTGGCCGCTGGCGTCCACGCCTTGCTGAAATTCGAACAGGTGGCGCAGCACGATCTCCCCATGGCGTACCCCTTGCACCTCGGAGATACTGACGATTTTGCGCTTGCCATTGGGCAGGCGTTCCTGCTGAATAATGATGTCGAGCGCGGCAGCCAACTGCTCACGAATTGCGCGTAACGGCAGCTCCTTGGCCCCTTCCGCCCACATCACCATGGTCTCCAGCCGGCTCAGCGCGTCTTGGGTCGAGTTGGCATGTACGGTCGCCATTGAGCCAGCATGGCCGGTGTTCATCGCCTGGAGCATATCGAGCGCTTCAGCGCGCGCACCTCGCCAACGATGATGCGATCCGGGCGCATACGCAGCGCGTTATGCACCAACTGGCGGATCGTCATCTCGCCCTCGCCGAAACGGTCGGCCTTGCGCGCCTCTAGCCCGGCCACATTGTCGTGCCCGCCGCCGATGCGCAGTTCAGCGGTGTCCTCGATCGTCACGATACGTTCCTGGGTGAGATCGATCGCGGCGGCGACTGCGCGCAACAGCGTGGTTTTGCCCGAACCGGTACCGCCCGAGATCAGGATGTTGCGCCGCCCGCGCACACAGGCCACCAGAAAAAGCTGCCATCTCGGGCGTCAGGCTGCCAAACTCCACGAGCCGCTCGAGCGCGAAGGGTGTACGGCTGAAACGGCGAATCGTCAGCGTCGGCCCGCTGAGCGCGATCGGGTCGAGCACCGCGTTGATGCGTCCGCCGCCCGGAAAGCGTTCGTCGTCGGGCAGCGCCGCATCGACGGTTGGGTTCAAGTCGTCGAGGCGGCGGTCGAGCGGTGCGATCAGCGTGTTGATCACGTTCAGCAGGTGCGTATTGTCGCGGAAGCGGATCTCGGACGCGGGCCGCAGCTTGCCTTTTTCCTCTAGCCAGACATTCTGCGGCCCGTTGATCATAATCTCCGTGATCGCATCGTTGCCCAGGATATGCGGGCCGAGTGTGTCGGATAGATAGGTCGCCTTGAACAGATGGTCGAGCCCGCCGGGGCGCGACTCGACCTTGGGCAGACAACGTGGCCTGGCACCAGTGGCGGTGAACTCGCCCACAGTATTGCCCTGGTCGTCGGTGCCGCGGTTAAAAACGAAGATGTCGCGCAGAATGATCTCGCCATGACGTACGCCTTGTACCTCCGAAATGCTGACAATTTTACGCCGCCCGTCCGGCAGACGCGTCTGCTGGATGACGATCTCGATCGCGCCGACCAGTTGCTCACGGATGGCTTGCAGCGGCAACTCCTGGGCGCCTTCGGCCCACATTACCATGGTTTCCAGGCGGCTAAAACGCATCGCGCGGCGTGTTGGCATGGACGGTGGTCATCGAGCCTTCGTGGCCGGTATTCATCGCCTGCAACATATCAAGCGCTTCAGCACCGCGCACCTCGCCGACGATGATCCGGTTCGGGCGCATACGCAGCGCATTGCGCACCAACTGGCGAATCGTGATCTCACCCTGGCCTTCAACGTTCGGTGGGCGCGCTTCGAGCCGCGCCACGTGCGGATGCGAACGGTGAAACCGCAGCTCAGCGGCATCCTCGATCGTCACGATGCGCTCTTTTCCGGAATAAACGTCGAGAGCACGTTCAGCAGCGTGGTTTTGCCCGAACCGGTGCCGCCCGATACCAGGATGTTGCGCTTGCCGATTACACAAGCGCTTAAGAAGGCCAGCATATCCGAAGTGAGCGCGCCCATGGTCACCAGATCGTCGCTGGTGATCGGGTTCTGGCGAAAGCGGCGGATCGTCAGCAGCGGGCCGTCGACCCCAAGTGGGCTGATCACTGCATTCACGCGCGAGCCGTCGCGTAAGCGTGCATCGACCATTGGCGATGACTCGTCGATGCGGCGGCCCAGCGGCGAGACGATGCGGTCGATGATATGCAGGATGTGGGCGCGGTTTTCGAACCAGATCTCGGGTTCCAAGATTACCACACCGGCGCGCTCGACAAAGACCCGCGCATAGCCTTCGAGGTCGTCGTCGCTGCGCTTCACCCAGTTCACCATCACCTCGGTCACGCTCGGGTCGCGCATCAGCACCTCGATCGGCCCCAGGCCCACCGTTTCGTCGAGGATAATCGTGATCAGTTCGGCGCGATCGCGTCCAGCGATAACCCGCCCTTCTTCGAGCAGCATCTGGTTGACCATGCCGTCGATATGCGAGCGGAGGGCAATCGGTGTCAGCGTCACCAGATAATCGAGGCTGGTTTCCTTCAGCAAACGGTCGCGGTAGTGGCGCGCCAGGCGGGTGATCGGATTGGTCTGATGCAAAATATCGTAATCGGCGATCAGCCGCGCGCGGTCGATCGTACCCAGTTTATCGAGAACAGCCATCGGTCAGTCCTTTCCGTCGAGTCGCACTAGTACAGCGCGGCGGAAGTCCGCTGGGGGTTGTACGGGCTTATTCACATCGATTTTGACATCCGGTATGCAGCCTTGCCCCTGATAGTCTGGCGCTTCAGCGCACGGGTGTGCTCGCTCCAAAGCGCACAAGGCGCGGCACGCTCAGCACCACTTGCGCGCTCGCTGCGAAACTGGGCGCTTGCACGCTCGGTGCTGTCATCGTTCGGGTTGGCCTATTAGTGCGCAGCGCCACCGCAGGCGACAGCGACCCATCGAAATTAATCTGGCCTGGTCGCGCCTGCTCGAACGAAGCGATCTGGTTATCGTGAACGCTCGCCATCACGGCACCGATCTGGCGGCGCTGATCGGTCACGGCTGCCATCATCAGCGCCGCGACCAGTAAGGCGATACCGATCACGCCGACATACTCGACGATCGTGCTGCCCTGTTCGTCGTCGGCCAGGCGGATAAAGACCTTATCGAAAGGCATCGCATTCTCCTCGCATTGGCGGCCTCAACGGCGCGGCTCAGCGGTTTGGCGCATTGCGCTCGAACACAGCCCACGGCGTTGGCTGCTCAAGTTCTGGGCCATCGGTTTGCACGCCGCCCTCAAAACTTTCGGCATACAGCTCGACCTGCCGTTGCACCACACTTTTTAAGGCCTGGCCTGGCCCGCCTGCCAGCGCGCTCCAGAGACCCCAGATCAGCATAAACATCACCAGGCCAATGCTTACCCAGCTCACTGTCTCGATGCCGCTCTCATCGCATATGAGTGCGCCAAACCACCCCCACCCGCGATCTTCTGACTTGTGATCCCTGTCTCCTGATTTCTGCATATCACCTCGCCTCGTTCGTGCGCAGGAGCTGTAGCAGCGCGATCAGCCGGAGCACTGGCCCGCTGAACGGTAACAACGGCGCATCGGCGGCGGCGCGCACCTCGTGCAGTACAATCAGGCCGTGTTGTTCAAGCAGTGCCAGGCTCGCCGCCGTCCGTACATTCGTCACCTGGTCGATCAGGTCGACGCTGCCCTGTGAGAGGTTGACGACCGCTGCATAACGACCATCAGGAGCCACGAGCAGCACCTCTGCTGTTGCTGGTCGGGCGATCAGCTGCACACCGGGAGCGGCACTGATCTGTAACTGTTGTCTACTTAGTACGCCACTCAAGACAATCGTGCTGTTGTCGACAACTAGCCGTGTGCCGCCGACCGCGCCTACAGCGGGCAGCGCGCTTGCAGCAGGCCTGTCTTGTGGCCAGGTGCCCGCAGCGCTCGCCACCA
>JAAUTF010000528.1 GCA_012031775.1 Candidatus Altimarinota bacterium
GTTTTGCGCCCTTCCTTTTCCAGAATGGTAACCCGATCATCGAAGGTGATCAGGCCGTGTTCAACCAGGAAAACGGAGCTGCGGCTATTCAGTACTGGCGCGATCTGCAGCAGGCAGGCGCAGCCGCAACTTATCAGGACATCGGCACCGGCTGGTGTGGTGAGGCCTTTGCCCGCCAGAACGCTGCTATGGTTGTCGAAGGCGGCTGGCTCGTGCCCTTTATGGCCGATCCACAGCAGGGCGGCACGGAAGTACAGTACACGGCGGTACCGCTGCCGCAGCCGGAGGGTGGCCAGAATCAGACCATTCTTTTCACCAATGCCTTTGCCGCTAACGGTGCCACCCAGTTCCCGCAGGCCGCTGCCGCTGCCGTGCTCTTCCTCACGAGCGAGCAGAATCAGCGCGAGCTGATCCAGACCGGTTTGGCCCAGCCAAGCCTGCAAGGCCTCTCCGATGATCCCTACTACAGCGGCAACGAGGTCGCTTCGACCCTGGTAGAAGCCGGAGCCAATGGTCAGGTCGCCGAGACCGTCTTCGGTGGGCCGGTGCGCCAGGCCGATGTTATTCGCACGATCAATCAGTCGGGCATCGAGCAGATCTTTATCGGTGGTGCCGATGTGCAATCGGCGCTCGACCAGGCCGCACAAGAAGTTAACTCTCTGCTCACGCAATAACAAATCGTACCAGATCCGGACGACGATCGAGAGGGGTGTGGTGGTGCGTTACGGCGTAATTGCCAACGCACCACCACAACCAGCACGTACCATCCGTATCATCCTCTAGGAGAACGACAATGGCGAGCTCTCCTGCAACCGCGCCGAGCGGCACCCTGAAGGGTCTGGCACGCCGCGAAGCGATCACTGGCTATCTCTTATTCTGCCCTATATCATCGTTGGCGGTATCTTCACCTGGGGTCTACTCTTCTACGTCTTTTATATCAGCTTCACCGACCTCCGCACCACGATCGGCCAGGTGCAGCCACAGCTGATCGGCCTGGAAATTATCGTCGTGCCATCACCGATGGCGATTTTCAAATATCGCTCGGTAATGCCTTCTGGTACTTTGTGATCGTCACAACCTTCCAGACGATGGGCGCTATCGTGCTTGCGGTGTTGCTGAATGCACCTTTGCGAGGCATGCGCATCTTCCGTACCTTACTCTACTCGCCAAGTGTCGCTTCATCGATCGTAATCGGTCTGATTTTCTTCTGGCTCTACCAGCGTCGCGGCTTTGTGAATTATGTGCTCGGCACAGACATTAATTGGCTGCAGAATGCGAACCGCCTCTTCGACCCGCTCTGGGGTGTGCTCGGCATCGAGATGATGAATGCCTTCTTCCGCGGCCCGAGCGTAGCCTGGATGGCGATTATGGCCATGAGCATTTTTACAACCATTCCAACCTTTATGCTCATGTTTCTCGCCGCCCTGCAAGATGTACCCGATTATGTCTACGAAGCCGCCGAGATCGATGGTGCCACCGGTGTCAAGGCTTTCTGGTATATCACGCTGCCGCTGTTGCGCCCGGTCATTGCATTAGTGGTCATTCTCGGCACGATTGGCACCTTTCAGGTCTTCGACCAGTCGTATGTGCTGACAGCGGGTGGGCCACTGAAGACCTCGCTCACACCAGCGTTGCTGATCTTTCAGAAAACGCTTGGCCGCCAAACGGCACCCGATGTCGCGCTGGGCGCGGCCATGGCCTTTATTTTGGCCGCGATCATTGTCGTGATCACGATTATTCAGCGCCGCTACATCGAGCCTGCGGCGCAGCAGTAAAGGAGCTGTCTTATGACTGTCAGCTCAAATCAGCGCACGCTGCCCCAAGAGCGCTTGAAGGATAACCCGTCGCGTTCCGCGCAGATCAGCGCGATCCTGCGTTACCTGCTTTTAACGTTGCTCTCGCTGGTGGCGTTTGCACCTTTCATTCTGTCATTTCTTGGCACGTTTAAAACGACAGCCGAGATCACGGCCTTTCCGCCGACGCTTCTGCCAGAGCAGTGGAACTTCGAAAACTGGGTGCGCGTCTGGAATTTTACCATCCCCTCGGCCGCCGGGCCTTTGCTGCCGCGCTGGCTCTTTAATAGCGCGTGGCTGGCCGTGCTCAATGTAGTGACGGAAGTTTTCTTCTGTTCGCTGGCTGGCTATGCCTTCGCCCGGATTCGTTTCCCCGGACGGAATGTGATCTACGCCCTGATTATCGCTAGCCTCGCCATCCCGGCGGCGGTCACGCTGATCCCGGCGTACGTCTTTTACTCGAATATCGGCTGGGTGAACACCTTCTGGCCGCTGATTGTGCCGCGGCTGGTGCTACCAGTAGGTATTCTGATGTTGACGCAGTTCTTTAAATCCATCCCTAAAGAGCTCGAAGAGGCCGCCTTTATGGACGGTCTGAACCACTTTGGGGTCTACCAGCGCATCGCCCTTCCGCTCTCAGTACCAGCTCTGTTTACCTTCGCGATCATCGCCTTTCAAGGCTCCTGGAACGATTTTGTCGCACCGCTCCTCTTTCTCCAGGATCCGGAGCTGATGACCCTGACGGTGGGCATGAGCTTCTTCCGCTTCCAGTACACCAACGATCTAACGGCTATTCTCGTCGGCGCGATGTTTAACGCCATCCCCATGCTGGTGCTCTTCTTCATTTTTAATCGCTTCTATATGCAAAGCGCCAGCTATTCGGGCCTTGCCGGCCAATGACAGTATAGCGCAGAGACTTCGGCTTAGCCTGCCTAAAACCAGGGGCGGCGATTACTGTGTAATCGCCGCCCCTCTACTTTGTAACCTATCCCTAGCCCCGATAACCTCTACCGCCCCCAACCACGAGAAAAGGTTGTCTCTTCGCCCGCTTTGCGCGCGGGCACCCGGTAAAGCCAACGCACAATCGCATCGGCGGAGACAAAATAATGATCAGAGCCTGCACAACTTTGATCAGATCGATCGACAGATCAGCGCGCACCTGCATCAGGCGTGCGCCATTGAGCAAACCGCCCCAAAGCATGCCCGAGGCAAGAATACCAAAAGGGTTACCGCGCCCAAGCAAGGCAACCGCGATACTATCGAAGCCGAGGCCGGCGAAAAAATCCGGTCGCAACGCATATTGCACACCGAGCACCTCGCCGGCACCCGCCAGGCCGGCCAGCATGCCGCTCAGGGCGAGCGCAAGAATGATCGTACCGCCAACTTTCATACCAGCGTACTTCGCCGCCGCCGGGTTTGCACCCACGGTACGCAACTCAAAGCCAACAGTCGTGCGGAACAGCAACCAGTTGACGAGAAAAGCCAGGCCGATGGCGATCAAAATACCGAGGTGCAAATTGACGCCCGCAACCGTTAGAAAGGGCAACTGAGCGCTTTCCTCGATAAATTTCGTGCGGGCGCCACTAGCATCGTTCGGATCGCCAAGAATCACCGGCGTCTTGCTTTTGATCAGCCAATCGGTGAGGCGCAGGGCGATAAAGTTCAGCATGATCGTATTGATCACTTCGTGCGCGCCGAAACGCGCCTTGAGCCAGCCGGGCAGTGCGCCGAAGAGAAACCCTCCAAGCGCCCCAGCGCCGAGCGCAAGTGGGATGTGAATGATCGCCGGTACGCCGACCAGCGCTGTGCCCACCCAGACCGCCATCAGCGAGCCAGCGTAGAGCTGCCCTTCAGCGCCGATATTAAACAAACCGGCTTTAAAGCTAGCGCCACCGCCAGACCACAGATCACAAAAGGCGTAGAGCGTACTACCGTCTCCAGAAAGGCGCTTGGCGAGCCGAACGAGCCGTCCCAGAGCCCGACATATGCCGCTACCGCATCTTTACCCGTACCCCAGATAATCAGGGCACCCATCAGCAGCGCTGTGAACACCGCTAAAAGCGGGATCAGCGATGGCGAAATCTGCGCCCACAGCGCAGCAGCGTTCATCGCCCGACGCGGTTCGTTCTCACCCTTTGCGATTTCTGCCATGCTTCACTCCGCACCATCTCGACACGGTTACAGCATAACACGACGACACAATGAGCCTAGCGCCCACCGTATATCGCCGTCTCACCGTGCCACCGTATCACTAGAAGTCACCTCGCTCGCCACACCGCCCATCAGCAACCCAAGCCGCTCGCGGTCGGCCTCGGCAGCGGGAATCGTCGCCACAATACGGCCCTGGTTCATCACCGCGATCCGGTCGGAGAGCGCCAGAATTTCGTCGAGCTCGGCAGAGACAACCAGCACCGCCACGCCCTCGTCGCGCTTGCGAACGATCTGTTGATGGATGAACTCGATCGAACCAACATCGATGCCGCGGGTAGGCTGCGATGCAACGAGCAGCTTCAGTGGGCGGCTAAACTCACGAGCTACGATCAACTTCTGCTGATTGCCACCGCTGAGCGAGCTTGCCGCCACCGCTGCGCTCGGTGTCCGTACATCGAAGTCCTTGATCAACTCATTAGCGTGCATCAGAACTGCGCGCTCGTCCGTCACGATGCCTCTAGCGAAAGGCTCCTGATAGTAGAGCTCGAGCACAGCATTAGCGGTAAGCGGGTAGCTGGTGACAAGGCCTTCGCGCTGACGATCCTCAGGAATATGGCCGACGCCCAGCTCACTGATCTGGCGTGGTGGAGCAGCCACAACATTCTTGCCGCTGATCGTGATCGTGCCCTGTGTTGCAGTGCGCAACCCAGTGATCGCGGCGATCGAGCTCCGTCT
>JAAUTF010000529.1 GCA_012031775.1 Candidatus Altimarinota bacterium
GGGGCTTCGGACAGCATTAGGACGCGATCTGCCCCTTCTCCTCTAGTGTGAGGGGCGCGTACCTTCCTTGATCCGTATGGGCGTGCTGCGCGGCCTTCTGAATTCTGACTCCTGAATTCTGACTCCCACCTTCTCCCGCTACAGCGCGCGCAGCAGCGCATACAGCAGCGCAGCGCGCTCGGCGAGGCCAGCGACGAAGATGTGTTCGTGCTCGGCGTGGGCACCGGCACCCGGTACGCCTAGCCCGTCGAGCGTTGCGACACCTAATGCGGCGGTGAAGTTCCCGTCGCTGCCACCGCCGGTAGAGCCCTCGTTCAACTGCATACCAAGTGTTGCCCCGATCGCCTGTGCCCGTGCAAAGAGCGCTGCGGTGGCTGTGCCGCGCTCCATCGGCGGGCGGTCGAAAGAACCTGTTACGCGCAAGGCTGTGCCCGCTAGCTGTGGCCGCAAAGCGAGCATCGCCTTGGTTATGCGCTCGGCCTCGGCCACCGTCCAGGTGCGCGCATCGATAGTAAGTGTGGCCCGATCAGGCACCACGTTGGCGCGCGTGCCGCCGTTGGCTAAGCCGATGTTAAGCGTCGTGCCGGTATCATCGTCGTTGAGTGCTTGAATAGCCAGGATCTGCTGCGCCATCTCGACAATCGCGCTGGCCCCTTTGTGTGGCTCGACCCCGGCATGGGCCGCACGCCCTGTGATGTCGACCACAAAGCGCCCCACACCTTTACGCGCCGTCTTCAGCGCCGCGTGCGGCTCGATCGGTGGCTCTAGCACTAGCACCTGAGCAGCAGTACGCGCGGCATCTTCGATCAACAGGCGCGAGCTGCGGCTGCCGATCTCTTCGTCGGAGGTGATCAGCAAGCACAGCGGGCGCGGCAGCGGCGCAGGCTGCGCGATAAACGCGCGCAGCACAAACTCGGCCAGCACGATGCTCGCCTTCATATCGTAGATACCCGGCCCGTAGGCATGATCGCCTTCGACCCGAAACGGTCGCGCAGCAAGCGTGCCAGCCGGGAAAACCGTATCGTAATGGCACAGCAGTAGCGTCGGCGGCAGCTCCGGCGTGCCAGCCGGCGCAAAGCCAATGCGCAGATGGTCGCCACCACCATCGTTCGCGAACCGATCGATGACGACATCCGGCAGCTGAAAACGCGTGATCAAATGATCGCAGCAGCGGTCGAGCCGCGCCTTGTCGAGGCTTGGCGTCTCGTGCTCAACGAGAGCCCGCATGGAGGCGAGCATGGATGGAATTTGGGTGGTGAACATGGGGGGATTATAGCAGAGGAACCTTGGAGCTTTGGAGCTGACGAGATGCGAATTCCGGCTGCGCCCCTTACGCGGCGCAGCTTGGTTCTCAGGCGCTCAAGTTCTCAGGTTCTACAAAACCAACTCCCCGCGCACCACGATCACCGCTTTGCCGCCGACGCGCACGGTGCTGATGGCGTTGGGCGGGCCGACGACCTCGACGCTGGCCTGGCCGGGGCGGCCCATCAGGTGGCCCTGTTCGGCGATCCAGGTCGGTGTATCGATCAGTCCATAGCGCCAGAGATAGGCAGCCATGCCGCCAGTGGCAGATCCAGTAAACGGATCTTCGGGCGTATCGGGCGGCAGGCCAAAGTGGCGCGCGAAGGTACGACCTTGCGCGGTTGCGCCGCCGAGGCAGAAGAGATGCGGGCTGAAGAAGGTGCCGCGTTCACGCAAGGCAGCATAGGCGGCGTTGTCGACGTGGATGGCGCGCAGCGCTTCGATATCGCGCAGCGGGATCATCAGCTGTGGCGTGCCGGTGCTCACAACTTGAAGCTGTGCGCCGGGCAAGAGATGCGCCACGGCAAGGCCAAAAACTGGCAGCACCTCGCTCGCATCGTAGACATCTAAAAAGCGTGGCGCGAGCTGGCTCATAATCACGCGCTCGACGTGGCCATCGTTCGCCTGGATCGCCACATCGATCACGCCAGCAGGCAATTCTAGCCGTAAGGGCGTGTGTGGGCCGCGCAGTGTGATGCGCCCGGTTGCAACCAGACCGAACACCGTGGCGATGGTCGGGTGCCAGCCAGCGGAATCTCCTCGACCGGCGTAAAATAGCGCGCCCGCACATCGGCCACCGTCGAGCGGAGCACAAAGGCCGTCTCAGAAAGGTTCATCTCACGCGCGATCGCCTGCATCTGCGCGGCGTCGAGCGTATCGGCGTCGAAGACCACTGCACAGGGGTTGCCGCCAAGCGCGCGATCGGTAAAGGCGTCGATCCAAAGCCAGGGAAAGGTTTGCATAATTTACCAGCGCATTGTGCATCAGCTGGTGTGCAAGTGGCGGCTTATGTACCAGCAACAACACAGCCTCTCACACGAACTATATTAAGCGTGCTACAGTCCGATGGTAACAAAATAGGGCAGGCATAACAAGCGACAAAGCAGCCCCAATTGGCGTATACAAGCGCTGATACTGGCCTTTCGGCCAGTGCCAAGACTTGCGCAGCATCGGCAAGATGACTACTATACCTGTGATGGAGGTATGGGTCGTATTGCTGTGCAACACAACCTATAGCTCTCTAGAGTATAGTTAGCAGTTTGCGGAGCGACCATGCAAAACAAACGTGAAGAGCGCACGCTTAGCAATTACGATCGTTACTGGCAGGCGGAGTTCAATCGCCCTGAATACTACCCCGTCGAACAACAGCTGGATGCGGCGCTATACCGGCCAAACGGCGAGTGGATCGGGCGCTTGATATTGCCAACCTTTCACGAGCGAGCCCAGGTACTCGGCTGCTGGATCGAGATCCACCATGCGCCTGGCGAGCACGCTGCGCTGATCGGGCAGAAGCTGCGGCTGCGCTGGGAACCCACGCCGAACCTGAATGCACGCTTTTGGGGCAGCACACGCAACGTCTTCTTCGATGAAGACGCCGAGAAGCTGGCCAGGAACGGCACGGTGCTCGGCGAGCGCCTCAACTCGCTGATCAATGTTAACCCCTTCGAGTCGTTGGCGGGCAGCCGACCCAACGACGACATGGTTGTGCGATTGGAGCGCGCCGTGCGTGTCGATGCGCAACCAAACGACGGCGGCGCGGCGATCGTCTATGTCGGCGATGTGCCGACCGAGATCAGCGGGGCGTTACTACGCCTGGTGCGCTTCATCGGCCCAAGCGGTAGCGGTGATGGCTACACCGTGCGCCACTACGACCGCACCAGTGGCGATTTCACCGGCCCCGAGGAGATTGTGCGGATGCCGGAGGTGGTGCCGGACGGCAATGGCATACGCAACAGCACTACCGCCGGTATCGAACGCTCGCCCATCAACGAGCTAGGCTGGTATATCTTTGGCGCGCACGATGCCCAGCGGCAGTTTGTCGTTCGAGCGCTGGCGGCGCGCAAACTCCTGCGGCTAGTGCCGGATCTCTTCACCGATGGTGAAAAAGAGGGTATGGAATATCTGCGGCCCAAAGCCTGGCGCAAAGCATGCGTGAAGGGCGAAGTCAGCAGCGCATTGCTTGCGGGCCAGTTTCTCACACCGTTTACAGCGCGCGAGGCGTGGCAGGTCGGCGACCGCGGGCTAGTGATTCATCTCTACGGCGGCATCGGTGGCGATAATGCTGAACCGGCAGCCAAAACACCGCTCTACTGGGGCCACTTCTCCTTCGGCGTCGCTACGGTTGTCGATGAGCCGCTAGCCGGTGAGCCAATCTTCGACATTGTGTACCAGCAAGTGTACGCCCACAACAGCGATGGCGTTATCGCCGGTGCGCTTCATTACAGCAAGTATGCGGGCGACCGCCAGTACGGTTGGGCGGGTGTGCGGCCCATCCAAGATATGATCATCAAGGTCGATGGTATCACCGGCAATTTCGAAATTTTCGGCGTGCCAATGTCGGCACTCGACAGCATTGTCGACCAACTGGAAGTGATGCAGGCGCGCTATCGCATTGCCGACGGGCGCGGTGCTACCAAGGTAGGCATGCTCAACAACTGTGCGCAGGATGGCAGCCAGGCGCTGTATATCTCGCTGCGCAACATGGCCAAGCTGATGGCCGGCATGCCGCAACTGCGCGCCGAGATGACGGATACCGAAGCGGAGGCGCAGCGCTTCAAAGAGCTGACAACGATCACCGACGAGTTGCAGCGCGTGCTGCTGCCCTGGGGCTCGGCGCGCGACGATTGGGAGTACGGTATCCCAATGCTTGGTGCTGGTGCTGATGGGTTTCTCGGCACGGTGAGCAAGGCCGCGAACAGCTGGCGCACCATGTTGCCGCCGATCGTCGCCCGCGCGATGGCCGAAGTTTTCCTGGAGCGTGGCGCGTCGATCTGGGTGTTGCGCAGCTACCAGATCGGCGGCGACGATCCGACGATCGAGCCCTTCGTGCCGAACGTTTAAAGTCACCGGTGATAGCGTCCACTGTCACTTCTCATCGATTATAATGAAGTTGGCTCGGATAATAGCCGTTCAACAAGGAGAAGCAGCCATGAGTGACACGCCAGTCGAGCTGATTGTCTCTGCCTTTAGCTCCGAGAACGCCGCCGAAGAGCGTCTGAACGAACTAGTCGCCGCCAAGAAAGAGCACCTGGTAAAAATTCGCGCCGCCGCGACCATCCGCCGCGACGCCGACGGCAAGCTGCATATCAAAGAACGCGGTGATGTTGGGATCAAAGGCGGTGCCGCCAGCGGTGCTGCTCTGGGCGCGGTGG
>JAAUTF010000530.1 GCA_012031775.1 Candidatus Altimarinota bacterium
GTCCGGCCCGATCCGGGGACGCTCCTGATCCTGGCCTTCGACGTGGTCTTCGCCGGTTGCCTGGTGCCTCTGGCCCTGGGCATCTACTGGAAGCGCGGCAGCACGCGCGCGGCGATCTGGGCCATCGCCCTGCCGTCCACGCTGCGCATCGTCTTCTATTATCTGGAGCAGTCGGGCAGTCCGTACTTCCCGGTCGCGTACAAGGGTCTGGACTCGCTTTTGCCGCCCCCTGTGGTTACATCGCTGTCAACAAGGGAGAGAGAGACCCATGCTAGCCACACCGTCAGCCGACGCCATGGCAGATGTCGACGTGCTGATCGTCGGTGCCGGGATTTCCGGGATCGGCATGGCCGCGCATATGGCCATGAAGACCCGCAGCATTCCTATGCGATTGTCGAACAGCGCGACAAGCTGGGCGGCACCTGGGATCTGTTTCGTTACCCCGGCGTGCGCTCCGACTCGGACATGTTCACATTGGGCTACAGTTTTCGGCCCTGGCCCGAGGTGAAGGCGATCGCCGATGGCTCGACCATCCTGCGTTACATCCAACAAACAGCGGCAGAGTTCGGTATCGATCGGGCGATCCGCTACGAGCACCGCGTCGTGCGCGCCAACTGGTCGTCTGATGCTGCCCGCTGGACAGTAGAGGTCGAGTGCGGGCCAGAGCGCGAGCTGGCGCAGTTCAGCTGCAATTTCCTCTTTATGTGCAGCGGTTACTACGATTATGCTGCGGGCTACACGCCGCAGTGGCCGGATGTCGAGCGCTTCGCTGGGCGTATCGTGCATCCGCAGTTCTGGCCGGAGGATCTGGACTATGGCGGTAAGCGGGTGGTGGTGATCGGCAGTGGCGCGACAGCGGTAACGCTGGTGCCAGCGCTGGCTGCACACGCTGCGCAGGTGACGATGTTGCAGCGCTCGCCGAGCTACATTGTGGCGCTGCCTGCGGTTGACAGCTTTGCCAACCGCTTGCGGCGACGGCTGCCGGCGGTCACCGCTCATCGTATCGCGCGCTGGCGCTCGCTGCTGATGAGTATGTATCTCTTCGTGCTCGCGCGCCAGCGACCAGCTGCCACGCGCCGCGTGATCCTGGCGCTTACGCGCCAGGAACTCGGCCCGGCGTATGATGTGGAAAAACACTTTACACCGCGCTACAACCCCTGGGAACAGCGGCTCTGCCTTGTGCCCGACTCCGACCTCTTCAAGGCACTTCGCAGCGGCAAGGCGACGATCGTCACCGATACGATCGAGCGCTTCACCGAACAGGGGCTGCGGCTAGGCTCCGGGCAGAAGCTGGCGGCTGATATCGTGGTGACGGCAACCGGCCTGGTGATGCGGCTGATGGGTGGGGCAACGCTAAGCGTGGACGGCAGACCGGTAGAGCTGGGCAAAACGTTGAGCTACAAAGGCATGATGATCGGCGATGTGCCGAACGCAGCCACAGCCTTCGGCTATACTAACGCCTCGTGGACACTAAAAGCCGAACTGATCGCGGCCTATGTCTGTCGGCTGCTGAACTATATGGACGCCCATGGGTACCAGCAGTGTACACCGCGCGGCGCTGCCACCCTGGCCAACGAAGACGCACTAGACTTTAGTTCGGGCTACATTCAGCGCGCCATACACGCCCTGCCGCGCCAGGGTCGCCAAGAACCATGGCGTAATCACCAGAATTACTTGCGCGACCTGTTCGCCTTGCGCTTCAACAAGCTCAACGACGGTACGATGGAATTCAGGCGCCTCTGATCTTGACAAAGCACTGAGAGAAGTGCTAACGTGCTATTCACTTTAATAGGTTTTACACGCTCCCTGCCCAATGGTCAGGCAGATCGCAATGAACAAGCAAGCAGACGTCGCACCACACGATCCACTGACCGGAGCCTACTCACGCGCCTTCTACGATGACTATTTGCCCATAGCCATCGCGCAGGCCCACGCAAGCGCGCAGCCGCTCTCGCTTTTTGTGCTCGATCTGGATTATTTTAAAAGCATCAATGATGCTTTCGGCCATACGCGCGGCGACCAAATTTTAATCGAGTTTACGCGGCGTGCAGCCACATTGCTGCGGTCGAGCGACGTGTTATGTCGCTTCGGCGGCGATGAATTTACGGTGGTGCTGCCACAGACTACGCTCGGTCAGGCGGAACGCATCATTCGGCGGCTGATCGAGGGAGTGCAACGCACGCCGTTTCCCGGCCAGCCCCCGGTGCGCCTGACCTTGAGCATCGGCGGGCCTGCTTCCCGCACCACGCCACCAGTGCGGTCGGCCTGTTCGAGTGTGCCGATCGCCGTGCGTACCTCGCCAAGCGGCAGGGCCGGGCGCGTATGATCGTCGATGAAGCGGCACAGGCCGAAGATGGGGCCTTCGATCTCGACACACGCCTGATCGAGCGCGAGGCGATGTGTGCCGAGGTGCGTTCGTTTCTTGGGGAGCTTGTGACGCAACGCCGCGGCGTGCTAACGATTAACGGCCCGAGCGGCAGCGGGCATTCGCGCTTTCTCAGCGAAGTTGGCACGATCTTCAGCCGCCAGGGTTTTGAAGTGCTGGCGCTGCGCACAAGCCGCGCGCTCGGCGAACGCCAGTATGGGGCCTTCACACAGCTCGATGCACCCTGGCAGCATAGTGTTACCCTCGAAGACCCACCAGCGCTGTTGAACGCCGCGCTGGAGCACGTCGCCACCGCTGGCCACACCGGCCTGTTGATCACCATTGACACACTAGCGGATCTTGACACCGCTTCGTATGAACTACTGCACGAACTGATGGTCTCGGCATCTCCTCTGCCGATCGCTGTGGCCTATACGCAACACCCCGAGCAGAGCCAACGGCTGTTTATCGCCGAAGTACCACTGCAAACTAGTGTCGAGCTATCGGCCTTTTCCGTCCACGGGATGCATATCTGGCTGCGGAGCATATTGCGCTGGGAGCCGCCCGAGCGCCTGATTATGTGGCTATACGAGCAGACCGATGGGCTGCCGGCCCTGCTGCGGCGTGGGCTGAGCGCGCTCATCGATCGCCACGTGCTTATCCGCAACGTCAAAGCGCAGTGGGCGATCGTCGCCGATTTGCAGGCGACTCCACTGCGCGAGTGGATCGCACAGATGCAGCAGGCGCAACCCTATGCCCTGCCAGCTTATCAGCACCCCTTTATCGGCCGCGCCGAGGAGATCCAACGCTTTAAACGGCTCGTCGGCAAACACAACCTGGTGACGATCACCGGCTGGGGCGGTGTGGGCAAGACGCGCCTGGCGGCGCAGGCAACCCACGAACTCATGGCCGACTTCGGTCATGGCGTCTACCTTGTGCCGCTCGGGCATATGCGCCAGAGCGAACTGATGGCCGATGCAATTGTGCGCAGCCTGGGCATCGCCACAAGTGGGCGCAAGCCGCCGCAGGAAGTGCTGCTGACCTTTCTACGGCGGCGACGCCTGCTGCTCATCCTCGATGCGGTGGAGCTAAACTCCGAGGCGGGTGCGTTGATCAGCGCCGTGCTACGTGAGGCACCCGAGGTGAAGTTGGTTGTGACCGCGCGTGAGCGCCTGCAGCTCCCTCAGGAAGCGGTGCTAGAGCTACGCGGCTTGGTCTCGCCGCACGACGAAGGCGAGCGGCTCGCTGGGTCGGCTGCTCGCCTCTTTGTGCAGCAGATCCACCAGCCAGCTAGCAGCGCCCAGCTGACAGAGCACGATCGGCGGGCGATCGTTCGCATCTGCCGCCTGGTGGAGGGGCTACCGCTACGCCCTTGAGCTAGCAGCCGCGTGGTCGACAACGCTCTCGATCGGCCTGGTCGCCGATGCGTTGGAGCACCGCAGCGATGCCACCGTGCAACACCAACTGGTGCGGCCCGGCATCAACGCCGTGCTCGATTACTTCTGGAGCACGCTCTCGCCGAGCGAGCGCCGGGTGGTGCGCGCGCTCTCGATCTTTCCGCACAGCTTCACCAGCGATGCGGCGCACAAGATAACCGGCACCTCGCTCTTTCTGCTCTCAGCGCTAGTCGATAAAGCGTTTGTCAGCCGTACCGAAGACGGGCGTTATATTTTTCAGGCGCTGGTACGGCAGTACCTGGCCGAACAGCTCACGCAACGCCACAACGAACACGCGCGCCTCCAGCGCCGCATGGCGCGCTACTACGCCGCGCTCGCGGTGCATGCTGAGGTGCATATCGTCGGGACACAGCAAGCTATCTGGCTCGATCGTATTGAGGCCGAGCTAAGCAATATCCGCGCGCGCTGCAGTGGGCGGTGCAGTGTGCTGAGCCGCTGATCGCCTTGCAGATCAGCGGTGCCCTCGGGCGCTTCTGGCACTACAACAGCCATGTCAGCGAGGGCCGACGCTGGCTTGAAGCAGGGCTCGCGCTCGACGATACAAACGACGACGTTTTACTGCCCTGGCGCGCACGAGCGCTCAACGGGGCGGGCGCACTGGCCTGGCTGCAGAGCGATTATGCCGCAGCGCTGCCGCTGCTGGAGGCAAGCCTGCAGCTCTGGCAGGCGCGCGGCGACCAGCACCAGATAGCGACCGTGCTGAACCTGATCGGCCTGGTGTGGCGGGAGCGCGGCGACGTATGGGCGTGCGCGCGCCGACTTCGAGCGCTGCCTGGCCATTCGCCGCCGCCTCAACGACTATCGCGGCATCGCGATCGCGCTGATCAACCTGGGCGAGATGGCGATGTTT
>JAAUTF010000531.1 GCA_012031775.1 Candidatus Altimarinota bacterium
CGCTGGCGGGCGCACCTACAAAATTTCGTCGATCTGGGTCGCGAGGTCAAAATCTTTTGCCGTCAGACCACCAGCATCGTGCGTTGTGAGTGCGAGCGTAACATTATTGTAGCGGATGTCGATATCAGGGTGATGACTGGCGGCCTCGGCAAGAAACGCTACGTTCGTTACAAAGGCGATCGCAGCGGGGAAGGACGGCAGCTTAAACGTGCAGCGAATCTCCTTGCCTTCAAGCTTCCAACCGCTCAGATCTGCAAGGCGGGCAGCGATCTCGTTCTCGCTCAAGATTGACACGGGAGTACTCCTCTGTATAAGCACAAAGACACAAAAAGGCGCGAAGGTATTATATACCTTCGCGCCCTCTGTAACCTGTACTCTGTACCCTCAGTCGAGATAGCCGCGCAACTTTTTGCCGAGGTGTGGGTGGCGCAGCTTGCGTAACGCGACGGCCTCGATCTGGCGGATGCGTTCGCGGGTGATGCCGAACTCCACGCCGACCTCTTCGAGCGTGCGGTAGCGGCCATCTTTGAGGCCATAGCGCAACTGGATGATCTTACGCTCGCGCTCGGGCAGTTTTTGTAGCACTTCTTCGATCTGCTCGCGCAGCATGCTCGCCGCCGCCGCCTCCGAAGGCGTAGAGATGCGATCGTCTTCAATGAAATCGCCCATACGGCCCTCGCCCTCCTGGCCAACCGGCATCTCGAGCGAGAGCGGATGCATGCTCGCCTCAAGGGTACGCCGCACCTTGCCAGCGGAGATGCCCATAGCATCGGCGATCTCCTCGGGTGTCGGCTCGCGCTGCATCGTCTGCTGTAGTTTATGCGAAGTGCGCTTTACCTGGCTGATCGCTTCGCCCATATGCACCGGCAGCCGAATCGTCCGACTCTGATCGGCGATCGCGCGGGTGATCGCCTGGCGAATCCACCACGTCGCATAGGTGCTAAATTTATGACCTTTGGTGTAGTCGAATTTTTCGACCGCGCGCATCAGGCCGATGTTGCCCTCTTGCACGAGATCCATCATAGTCAGGCCGTAGGAAGTATATTTTTTGCAATCGACACTACAAGGCGCAGGTTTGCTTGAATAAGGTGTTTGCGTGCGTCGCAGCCTGCATTGTTTGTGCGTTCAAGATCGAAACGCTCACGACCACTGCTGTACTCTTCGCGGTCGAGCCGTAGACGCGCTGCATCGCCCGCCTCCATGGCCTTGGCTAACTCAACCTCTTGCTCGGCGGTGAGCAGCGGAACCTGCCCGATCTCCTGCAAATACATACGCACAGGATCATCGAAGGCGATATCCGTCAGGTCGGGTAGATCGGTAAAAACTTCATCGTCGGCACCCAGCCCGGCTTCAAGCTCAGCCGGCGACTCCACAACCTTAACGCCTTCCTGTTGCAGCGTTGCATAGAGCTGATCGACATCTACCACCATCAGCTCAGGCTGAGGAAAGGCTTCAAGTATATCACTGTAAGTAAGATAGCCCTGCTTGCGCGCCATCTCCAGCAATTGCTCGATTATCGCCCCCGACTCCTCTCCCGACGCCTCTGTGATTTCTTGTTCCGTGGTCATCACTTATCCTATAGAAAGAACGCTCTGAGCGTTATGCGGCGGTACACTTTTTCGGCAGCTGCCCCGCTGGCTAGGGGTGTTGCATCGCCGCACGCTGTCCATACACGCACTTTGCCATGGAGCCGAAACTATGCCATTTTTGAAATACGTACCGCTATCGTACGGGTACTCTAGATTACGAAAGGCCGGAGCAAGATAGATGTATATCTCTCGCCCAGGCCCCTGTTAGCCATATCAGTATGACTTCTGCGGCAACAATATAGGGCCTTGTGGCCCTCTAAACCCCGCGTTATATCATACAATAGAGGGACGCATACGGGGCACCCCATTTGTCATTGCTGGTACTATATCATTATGCAATGGTTAAAGTCAACCCCTCTGGACGCGAAATTCGTCACAAATCGATGACATTCATTTAATGGCGTCGATGAGGTCAGGTGCTGCTTCTTCGGCCACGAAATGTGAGCAGTTAGCTATCTCGTAGCTCGGCCACTGTGGGAAATGGCGCTGCCAGTGGCGCAGATAATGCGGGCCAAAGGCGCTGTCTTTCATACCCCAGACCAAGCGCCCTGGGATGTCTGTCAGGCGCTCGCGCCGCGACCAAAGCCCATCGAACCAATCGACGTGATCGCGCAGTGCCAGCACCCACCCCCACAAGCCGTGGCGCTCGCTCGGTATTGCAAAGGGCGCGGTGTAGTGATGATGGATCGTCGGCGTGAGCACGCTGCGATCGGCGAAGAGCATGGGCAGCAGCATGCGCGGCGAGAGGTTGTGCTGAAGGTACAACCATTTACCAAGCGGCCCGGTGAGTATCCTGCCCGCAGCTGGCATGGCGAATTCACCATGCATACCCCACAGCAACGTATTTATGATCACCAGCCGCTCGATACGCTCTGGGTGATCAAGCGCGTAGCTCAAGCCAAGCGGGCCGCCGAGGTCGTGGACGACCAGGGTGAAGCGTTCCAACTGAAGATGATCGAGCAAGGCTGCGAGATTGGCTGCATGTTCAACAGGTGTATAGCTCCAGCCGGGCGGCTTGGCCGAAAGCCCAAAACCGATATTGTCGGCAGCGATGCAGCGGAAGCGCGTGCGCAGCGCGCTGATCTGGCGACGGTAAAGGAAAGACCAGGTTGGTGTGCCGTGGACAAAGACCACCGCGGGCCCCGTTCCCTCATCGACATAATGCATTTCGCCAGCCGGCACGTCGAACCAGTGGTCGGCGAAGGGATAGAGCGTGCGATCGAGCCAAGTCGGAGTGCTCATAACATTGCTTTCAGGGTGACATGGGGACGGCGTGCTAACACGGCAACAAGCAAGGTCTCGTTGTAATACTAGATTCAGCCCTATGCTTGGCTCTCACATACTATACCGTGCGACGATCGTTTCGGTGACTTCCGCGAGCGGGTAGTGCTCTGGGTCGAGCACATAGTGCTGGGCGACGCCGTCGATCAGGGCGAAGAGGATGGCCGCTTCGATCTCGGGCTGTGCTGCGCCGCTCGTGCGGAAGTAGCGCTCTAGCGTATTGCGGATCTCCTGCGTCCAGGCGAACAGATCGTCGCCGAGTACTGTCAGCAGCGCAGGCTGCATGCGTGAACCGTAGCTCAGACGCCAGAAGTCGCGCTTGCGTGCAACTAGTGTTAAGGCGGCGCGGATCACACCCGCGACCGTTGAATTGCTCGCGGTGTCGCCTTCGGCAAGCGCAAAGGATTCGCGCACGTCGGTCATGCTCTGGGCGAAGATCGCACGCAACAGCTCTTCTTTGCCGCTGAAATAGTTGTAGAGCAGCCCCTGTGCGAGGTTCGCTTCCTGCGCGATCATTTTGATCGAGGTCGCACTATAACCGTGCTCGGCAAATAGCTTCAGCGCGCTGGCGATGATCCGCGTCTGGCTGTCCTGACGTAAGACTTTGTTTTGTTCAGGAGTTCGTGGTGACATATTTTTGAATGAACGCACATTCATTATACTAAGCGCACTGTGCGCTGTCAAGCTGCGTTGGCACCGAACAGTCGTATGTTCACAAATAGCGGTGGGCGGCTAGTTTATGGCATTGCCACAAACCAGCCGCCCCACCATATACTATGTAGTGAACTAGAAGTACTGCTACTGTTTCTCTTCGCGTCCGCGGAAGACGATCACAATCGGGGTGCCGCCGAAGCCATAGCGCTCGCGAATGCGATTCTCGAGGAAGCGCCCGTACGACCAGTGGACAAGGTTGTTATCGTTAGCAAAAACAGGAAGACCGGTGGGTCGGCCTGCGGCTGTGTAGCGTAGTAGATGCGCAGATGAGCACCTTTTTTCGTCGCCATCGGCGGCATCTCGCGGATGCACTCGCGCAAAAAGGCGTTGAGCTCACCGGTCGGCACGCGCTTATGCCGATTGTCGAAGATTTCGGCAGCAAGCGGCAAAATACGGTCGACGCGTTGGCCAGTCTTCGCCGAGATAAAAAGCAGTGGTGCGTAGTCGATGAATTTAAACGACTCACGCACCTGTGCCTCAAATTGTTTGAAGGTGTCGTCGTCTTTGATAATCGCGTCCCACTTATTAACCAGGAGCGCGACACCTTTTTTGCGTCGACGATCATGCCAGCGATATGGGTATCTTGCGCGGTCACACCCTCAATGGCATCGATCAACAGCAACGCCACGTCGCAGCGCTCGATCGCGCGTAGCGAGCGGATCACGCTGTATTTTTCAATGCCGCGCTCGATGCGGCCCGAGCGTCGGATACCGGCAGTGTCGATCAGGGTCACGCGTTGGCCGTTGAACTCCAGTTCGCTGTCGATCGTATCGCGTGTAGTGCCAGGCACCGTGCTCACAACGCTGCGCTCGTCGCCGATCAGGCGGTTCAGCAGGCTCGATTTGCCGACATTGGGCCGCCCGACGATCGCGATGCGTAACACATTCGCATCCTCTTCGGGGTCTTCGTATTTGGGCAAGGAAGCAGTGACGGCGTCGAGCACATCGCCGGTGCCAATACCGTGAAAGGCGCTCATCGCGATCGGGTCGCTCAGATTGAGCGCGTAGAACTCGACCGCATCGAGCGTGCGCTCGGCGCTGTCGGCCTTATTCACCGCCAACACCACCGGCTTGCTCGTGGTGCGTAG
>JAAUTF010000532.1 GCA_012031775.1 Candidatus Altimarinota bacterium
GACTCGCAGCGGCCCTGGACGTGGTGGAGCGACGCGGCGCAGGGCGGTGGTGCCCTGGGCGCGAATCGGCTCGCACCAGGTCGATACGCTGCGCTACCTGCTTGGCGTAAGAAGTCGTGGTGGCACGTGGCCTGGCGTCGCCGCTGATCGCCGAGCGCCCCGACAGCAACGGCACGATGCGCGCTGTTACCGCCGACGACAGCTGCACCTTCGTAATGCAATTCGCCTCGGGCGCACTGGCGACGGCCACCGCCATTCTGACGGCGCGTAACGATGAGGCCAGCGCGCTGACGATTTACGGCGCGGAGGGCACGCTGCGCTTCACGGGTGGTGAACTACATCACGCGGAACCGGGCGCTGCGTTTCAGGTGATCACGCCTGCGCACAGCGTCAGCTTCCCCGAAGGCATCGCTGGCGACTTCCCGCAGGGTACTGTTTACCTCGGCCACGCCTGCGTGCCTACTTCGATGGCGACGTTGATGCGCTGGCTCCAGCCTCCACCTTCGCCGACGGCCTCGCCAATCAGCGTGTGTTAGATGCAGTGCGCACGAACAGCGTGTTACAATAAGCATAGTGTTGGTATAGGTTTGCAGCGTCGCTACAAACCTATACCAACGTATAACAAAGACTTCCATCTTTCGAAGGAAAAACCATGGTAAACGAAGATATGGTACGCGCTGCGCTCAAAAATGTCATCGACCCGGAGATCGGCCTCGACATCGTCAACCTCGGGTTAGTCTACCGGGTGGACGTGCTTGAGGAAGGGGGCCTTGTCGATGTCGACATGACGCTAACGACACCCGCCTGCCCGGCCGGCCCACAAATTCTTGATAGCGCCAAACGCGAGATCATGGCGCTCAAAGATGTCTATCAGAACCTGGAGAACGTACGCATCAACCTGGTGTGGACGCCGTTCTGGAACCCAAGCATGATGACGGAAGAAGCCCGTGACGAGCTAGGCTTTTATTAGATACATGTGTCAGATTTCACTTTTTGCGCGGAGTTCTCCAGATTTCGCGCGGAGTTCTCCAGATTTCGCGCGGAGTTCTCCAGTAATTGCGCGGAGATAGCGCAGATTTCGCGCGGAGATGTTTCGGAGACATGCGACAGCGCACCCTGCGATAGCGGAGGCTTGCCGCTCCGCACCGCAGGGTGCGCTGTGTATGCGCTCGTGATTTGACTTGCTTCTTAGCACGGAAGCGGCCTGCCCAGGACTTTCTCAAGGATGCCGCGCGTGAGGATGCGTCGGTTCCCGGTTCGGGTGCCAAGCTCGCTTTCTAACGGGCGCGCTACCTACACGCGGCACAAGCGCGTGTAGGCCCACTAGACTCTCCTCACTCATACTAACGGCGTTGTTTATTCCAGCGCCTGCGCTGCATGCGCACGTCGCGCGCGATGCCCAACCTTGAGAAAGACCACACTCGCTCGCGCAAGCACCTTCATGCCCTTGTGTGGGCTGATAATGAGGCGCTTCCAAGTGATGTGACTGCGCTCCACTTGCTCTATAGTCATGAGAGCGAGCCTCCCATTGCTCTGCACGGCGGACACGATCCCGCGCACGAGCTGGTCTGCACGAGTAGCACTGATCAACGTGCCAAGTTTGATGAGCTGACCTGTGGGTGTCGCGGTGCGCGCTGAGACTACCTGTGCGCGAACGCGCCCATTGTTAAAGTACAGCACCAGACCTTTGTTGACCTGCACGCGCCGTTTAACCGCTTGCCGTACGCGCACCATGCCGCTTGTAAGCGGTGTGCGCAACGGGTAGTTACGCGCGGTATAGATCTGCTTGCGTGGCCGTCCGATTGGGCGTGCGACAAACTGTGGCAGCAAGCCCGGCTCATCGTTGAGGAGCATCGTTATCAGCGTCGCCAGCGAGGAATGGTGCGTGTTGAGCTCAGCCAGCCAGGCGGTTTGCGGGAGCGCAGCCCCGCTACGATGGCGTAAACGGAGCGCCGTCTGAAGGATATATGGCTCCGCCCGCTGGTTTGTGGAGCGCCTGCTCACCGTGAGCACGAGCTGTCAGCAGCACGACCGTCCTCTCCTGCTCTACCTCATCGAGGCGAGATGGCCTTTTGGTCTGGCCAACCTGCCCCTCGCCTATTGCCCTCCAATCTCACCCCCTGAACGGATACACGACCATAGGCCGAATAAATGGCAAAGATGGCGCAAACGTATTCACCATCTTTTTCTTCGTGCAGCGCACATGCGTGTGCGGGTATGTCATGCGCGGTGCGGGCGAAGCCCGCACCGCGCATGACATACCGCACACGCGTTCTAGCGCCGAATAAGCGGCAGATAAATCGTTTGTGCTGCCGCTGCCGTCGTGACCGTCAGCGTGCCCACTGCTTCGGGGCCTTGCTGCGTGGCATCGTCGTTAGTCGCCAGCAGCTTCACGGTGTAGCGCTTGCCGGCCAGCGCCGTCTTGGGCCGCAGCACTAGTTGGAGGGACACCGTCTGCGCGTCCGCGCCTTGGGGTTGCAGTTGGCTTGCGGCCAGGTCGACCACTACCACATCGCTTTCCACCACGCCGGTTGCCCCCAACTGCCCCGCCCCGGCTTCCGCCCCGCTGCTGTCCATCAGTATCACACCATCGGTGATGATCATGGTTGACGACAGCATGGTGGTGCTAGTAACGCCTTCAGTGAAGCGCAGCGTAAGCGGGATGCTCTCCTCCATGTCAGTACCGTCCTCGCCGTCTGGAACCAGCCGCAATTCCACGCTGTTCAGGTCACGCCAGGCCGTCGGATGGGTCCAGCTCAGCGTCAGTGTCACTGGTTGGCTCACCGCTACTTCGCTCGTAGCGGGGCTAAGCCCTGGCGTGCCGACCACCTGGCCTGGCACCACCTCTATTGCGCCCACGTCGCATGTGCCATTCTGCGGGCGACCGACGCCGCGTGCATCCGGGCCGCCACAGGGCGCGGGGCGCACATCGAGCGCCGGGCTGCCAGGTACAGGCACATAGGCGCGCATGGTCGGGTTGAAGCGGATCGGGCCGCTGAGCAGTGCTGCGGTATTCTTGCGGCTGGTCGAATCGACGAAGGGGCAGGTACTGTCGGACGAGAGGTTGTAGGACGAGTTGAAGAACAGACCATTGCCGTGAAAGGCCGTGTTCACGCTGCAATTGCGCGACGCACCATTGTTCGACACATTCCGGTCGAAGATGGTGGCCGTCGCGCCTACCAGCGCGCGTGTGCCGTCGGCATTCAGCGAGACTAGCAGACCGCTGCCGGTGGAATTGGACGAGTTTGCATAGATCACCGAATGATTCAAGCCATAGATGCGCAGTGGTGGGCCTGGATCTTCTGGAAGATCCCGTGGTGTGTGCAGAAAAACACCACCACCGGCAGAGGCTTCGTTTGTTGACACGGTGGTATTATTCAGAGTGACCACGTACGCAGCGCTATAAATGCCACCGCCCGAAAAGCCTGCCTCGTTGCCTTCGATGATCGAATTGTTGATCGTCAGCGTCCCTTCCTCAATCCAGATGCCACCGCCATTGCCCGGGGTGTCGTTATAACGGATCGTGCTATTCTCGATGAGCAAATCGCCGTAAATAGCGATCCCGGCACCGCCGTTATAATCAATGCCTCCAAAAACAAGATCCGGTACATACGCTGCGGTGTCGTTGTACCAAATATTGCAGTTGCGAATCGTGGCTTTATTCACCGCATAGATAGCGCCAGCCAGATTGCTGCCAGTATTATCGCTTAGTTCGCAATTGCTCAGCGTAAGGGCTATACCCGCATGGGCTGAGATACCACCGGCATCGCCGTTCGTACGAGAATCACCCTGGCTGATTCTAACAGTATCCATGCTCACAGGACGATTTGGAGTAGTCGAATAGAGATCAAACACACCTGCGCCCAAAGCTGAGGCACGGATGGTACTGCGCACGCCATTGAGCGAGCTACCCTGGATGTGAAGATTTACATCGATAACGTCCAGATCGCTGAAAGCCGCATTTTGGTCTTGTCCGTTTGCTGGATCGGGGCTTTTAAGGGTCAGGTCATACCTGATCGGTTCTAGCTTGATCGTCACCGGCGTGCCGTTCTTGCCGATGTGGTTGGCAGTTTGGATGGCCGCGCGCAGCGTACAGTAGCCGATCGGCGTGTTGCAAAACGCATCGTTCGGGTTGGTGTCGGCGATATCCTGGGGGATGCCGACAAAAAGGAAAACCCTCGTCTGGGCGTTCGCTGGCAGTGTACCAAACGGCAGCACGCTCCCGATCAGCACTGCAAGCAACAGCCATCCAGATTGGCGCAACAAGTACTGCATGTCTCAAATTCCTCCGATAAAACTAAGATTGTCTACCCGCACTTGCTGGGCAGTACCGAACACTTTACAGGGTCATGTTGACAAAGTCTTGACACAACGGTTTGTGAAGTCGACACTGGCGGCCAATTCAGCTTGATCGAGCAGCTCGCGCCACCTGGCTTCACTACCCCGTTGCATGTCCACTATGGCGAGGACGAGGCCATGTTTATTATCGAAGGCTCCTGCACTTTCTTTGTCGGCGACCAGGTGCTGCGGGCCGGGCCGGGCGCGTTTGTGTACCTGCCGAGAGCGGTTCCGCGGCGGCACATCGAGCATCACCTGCCCGCCGAGGTTGTCGGCGTGACAGCCGGTGCAGTGGGTGGCCGCAGACGCGAGGTGGCGCCCCCGC
>JAAUTF010000533.1 GCA_012031775.1 Candidatus Altimarinota bacterium
ACCGGCGGTGTCACACAGCCCCAGCCAGCATCAGGCGCGGCGTGGGTGCGATCATCGTCAGCGCAGTCAATGCGTATGTACCCAGGTCAACCAGGTCAAGCAGCGGGCGATCGATATAGCGCGTGATCAGCGCCGCCCGTCGGCCTGGCTGCGGGTCGATCCGGCCTACGTAGCTATCGAGCAGATCGAGCGGTACCCGGCGCACCCGCACCCCGGTAGGCTTGCCTACCTGTGGCGCATCCGGGTTCCAGGGCTGATCCGGTGCCCAGGCAGGGAACAGGCGCAGCTTGATCGCCTGGCCGTGCTCGGCAATCAGCCACCCCGTCGCAACGAGCGTGCGTATCCGGCGTAAGATCGCACCGTTGCGGGTGCGTGTGCCGGTGAACCAATCACTAATATCCGCTGGTGAAAGCGGGATCGGGCCGCGTGTGCTGAGCGCACAGCGGGCAACCGCGAGATACACCCCAACCGCCAGTGGGTCGTGGGCGAACGCCCGCAATAGGCGCTCAGGAACAGGCACATACGGCTGTGGCCGTGGTTCGGCATGGCGTTCATTCCGGTAATACGGGAAAGACATCACAATGCTCCTGGCATCCGACGCGCTTGACAGCGGATCGGCGAATGCTATAATGGAGCAGACAATACAGATCCAGACCATCGGACTCGGTCCGATAGCTGGCCGGGGCGGGGCTCACATGACTATGCTTGGCGGCATTGAAAAGTCAGTGGGCCTTTATGATTCCCCGGGTATTGCGCTCCGCACAGATTTTCAGTGCCGCGCTACGATCAGGGATTAAGGCGGCATCGCCCACGCCTGGCTATGATGCGTAGCACGCAGCACAAAACGCCCGGAGTTGCCGATAGGCAACCCAAGGCGTTTCGAGGAGTTTTCTGTGAAGCGCGTGGCGAGAAGCGACCGGCCGCAGCAGCTCATATCCCGGTAGCAGGTCGCCTGCTCAGGTACGTGTGCTCTCCTGCCCAATAGGGGCTTCTGCCGATTATGCTGCCTGATTGCCACGTGCGATCCCATCGGCAACCCGTTGGGGCTGCTGGTATCGCAAGCGGACTATTGGGAGTGTGCGTAGATGGGTGAACTGAAACCCACCCGGCCCACCATGTACGCACACCTCCAGCATAGCACTCGCAAGCGGTAGATAAACGGCGTGCGGCATAATCGCACACACCTCGTGTGCCGTGACCCAGACGCGATCGAAGATGCTGCGCACGATCCCGCGCTGTTCTGGGAGCGGGGCCTCCTTCAACTGATATTGCCCCGCTTTCATGGACACCTGCTCATGCAGCGAGTTGGCGCGCCTGCCAGTCCTGCTCCACGCGCAGCGGCGTCCGATAGGCAAGGGTTGAATGCACCCGCGTTCGGTTGTAAAACCGCTCAATGTCGTCGAACACCGCCGTGCGGGCGTCCGCGTGCGCTGTCCGCCCCTAAAGAGGCTGTCACCAAGGGGCAAGAGATACGGCAACAGATCCATCGCTGGCCTCGCGACTGAGCAGTACGACGAGGGCCAGCATAGGCCGGCCGGGCCATTTCACCAAAAGTGACCATGAACCAATTATACGTCGGCTTTAACACCAATCGGGGGAACTATCAGTGGTCAAGATCGGCATGGGCGTCCTCCATCGGCACCAGACCTGGGTACGTGGCGTGTCATACGCTCCTTAACGGGGTCAGGCTGCACGGGCAACCCGCCACCAGTCATCCATCCATCGGTACCCAAAACCATATTCGGGGTCGGGCTCATTCGCACCAGCGCAGCGGTCGGTCTTAGCGTGTCTGGCGTCAATGCCTATCATATCGTAATGAGCGATGATACGCACACCCGTTTCTCCCGGCGCCATTGGCCCGACGTCGGCCATCAGTCACTCGGGGGGACATGGCGCTACGGCGCGGCAAAGCAGTGACCGCGTAACTTCTGTCAACTGATAGACGCGCACACGCGTGTCGCTATACAGAGGATGGAGCGCCATGCTGTTTAGGCGCTCCTGTCGTGTTTGGGTGAGCCAGGCGTGGTCGATCACGAGGTAGCGTGTCTCGGTCGTCATGAGCAGCCGCAGACTCGCTTCGTCTGGGAAATTGGCCATGGCCCGTCGGAGGCGCAGGTAATCACCTGGGAAGAAACCCGAATACCCGTTCACCAACGGGTGGCGATGCTCGAGCGCCTGGAGCATCATAATAGTAGTCGCCTCGTACGCCTGGGGGCTGCCGTTCTCTGGGAAGGGAACAACGGCCACAGCGCCCGGTGGCTGCTCGGCAAGCCAGGCTACCCAAATCGGCGTGCGTTCGGGGGCGGGCGCCAGGTGTGCCGGCACGATTGCTGTCTCGACAAGCGCCAAGGTCACGAGTATTCGCCCGATCCACAATCCCGTTCGTCCGCGCTGCCAAAGCTGATTCAGGCCGAGGCCTGCTAGCCCCAGCAGGCAGATCTGGACAAAACAGCAAACCGAAATGGGCTGCGCAAGCGATCAAGGCCCGGCACGTAGGTACGAAGCGCATCGTAGGGCTGCCAGTCGCCCAGGGCAAGGTTCGGTCCCAGGCTAAGCGCGAATGCGAGCACGGCACCGAGGGCCAGCGTGATTGTCCAGCGCCCTTGTGCGGCGAGGCCCAGCAGGGCGAGGGCCAGCAGCGCCGTTCCAGGATAGAGCCGCTGGCTGTCACGCCCTTCACGTACCAGGGCACGCCGTTTGCGCCAGAGCTCTGCGGTCGAGGCGCAGATAATCTGACGGTACCGCACTCAGCCGGGCGATCGTGGGTGGGCTGCGTGTGAAGGTGCTGGTGAACTGCGCTTGCGGCACCAGGATCGGCACCACAAGGGCAGCGGCGAGCGTCAGCGCCACCGTGCCGACGGCGATGGCCGGTGGACGGAAGAGGGATGAGCGCAGCAGTGGTGCGGCCAGGATCGGGAGCAGCAGCGTGAGGAAGAGGCCATAATAGCCGCAGGTAAGCCAGGTCGCCGCGTAGCTCGCGCCGCCACGCAGCCCCCATCGCAGACGCGGCTCCGCCACGAAGCGTGCTAACGCGCCGATGGTGAGAAAGATCGGCCAGAGCATGGTCAGCTGGATCACACCGAGTTCATTCGAGACAAAAGGCAAGCTGACGGCGAGCGCGCCGCCGAGCAGGCCGGCGCGGGCGTTACGCCAAGCTGCCGGAGCATCCAGGTTGCAGCAATGCCGTTTACGGTGAGGGCGAACAAAAGCACCAGGTTGTAGGCGAGCACGTCGTTCCCGCCC
Source organism: Candidatus Altimarinota bacterium (assembly GCA_012031775.1). Taxonomy (GTDB): domain Bacteria; phylum Chloroflexota; class Chloroflexia; order Chloroflexales; family Chloroflexaceae; genus JAAUTF01. The sequence continues at coordinate 3,244 of JAAUTF010000533.1, forward strand.
AGACGCCAAAGGAGCGTGAAGAACAGGCCGGTAAGCGGCTGCGGTTCGGAGAAGGCAAAGGCACCTGCGGTGGGGTAGAAGATCGGGGCGTCCCAGTAGCGCGCGTAGCTGACGAGGAGCTGCTCTGCGTTCCAGCGCAGAGTCCAGAGGTTGAACAGGGGGACCGTGGCTGAATCCTCGGTGCCCAGTGGGAGCTGGGTTGCGAGGCGCGCACTCAGGGGCCAGGTGAGCGTGACCGCGATCAAGGCGAGAAGCACGGTGGCGCTAAGCCAGCGGCCTGCGGCGGATCGCATCAGGGCCGGGGCTCTGCGGTTGCGTCGCGATGTGGCGCCACTATCGGCGCTCACAGCATCGTGCGTCGGCGCGCAAGGTAACAAGGGCTGTCGACTTCGGTTGATGGCGTGAAATTGCCGCTAATTGCCACAGCCTATCAGCTGTCTTAATGCTTGTCAATATTGCGAGAAGCGCTCAGGAGTACCCCTCCGCAGGTTGTCGAAAAACGGTGGTGTCGCGCGCGACACCACCGCTCTCTTCACACTGCGCTCTATCGCTGCTCCACGTCGGCTCCCCGTCACCGTACTTTCCGGCTTTCTGGGTGTCGGCAAGACGACGCTGCTCAACCACGTACTCACCAACCGCGAGGGGCTGCGCGTGGCCGTGATCGTCAATGATATGAGCGAGGTCAACATCGACGCCCAGCTAGTCGCTGAGGGTGGTACCCTCAGCCGCACCGACGAACAGCTGGTAGAGATGAGCAATGGCTGCATCTGCTGCACCCTGCGCGACGACCTGCTCCTGGAGATCGCCCGTCTGGCTCGAGAAGGCCGCTTCGACTACCTGCTGATCGAGTCCTCGGGCATCTCCGAGCCGCTGCCGGTGGCGATGACCTTCACTTTCCCGCTTGAGAACGGCGCCAGCCTCGGCGAGATCGCCCAGCTCGACACCCTGGTGACCGTGGTGGACGCGTCGAGCTTTCTCCAGGACTACATCTCGGCGCGCAACCTCCACGACGAGGGCATGGCTGTCGGCACGACTGACGGCCGCACCCTGGCCGACCTTCTGATCGAGCAGGTAGAGTGCGCCAATGTCCTCGTGCTGAACAAGACCGACCTAGCTCACCCGTACGACCTGGAGCGCACCGCAGCCCTGCTTCACACGCTAAACCCGGAGGCCCGCATTGTGCGCAGCGAGCAGGGCCAGGTACCGCTGGACGCGATCTTCCACACCGGGCTGTTCGACATGCTGAAGCTCCAGCAGTCGCCCGGCTGGCGCAAGGAGCTGCAGGGCGAGCACGTGCCTGAGAGCGAGGAGTACGACATCACCAGCTTCGTCTACCGGGCGCGGCGACCATTCCATCCGCAGCGGCTGCGGGCGGTGCCCTGAGTGCGACGCCTGCAGCAGGTGCTGCGCTCGAACG
>JAAUTF010000534.1 GCA_012031775.1 Candidatus Altimarinota bacterium
GACGACAACGGCTGATTGCACTCAGCCCCGATCGCTTTCCGCACCGTCGCTGGTGCGTGGTAGCTCAGGCGCTCGATTACGTGGGTTCTTCACCCGCTCGTAGTCTAACCGCGTTTCACCGCACTGTCAAGCGCAGAAGTGCCATTGGTGTATGACAGTTTTCTTACGCTGACTGCCCTCAACCCAGCTGCTCCATCAAGCCAGCGCGATCCCACTCGGTGTGGTGGCGTGCAATCTGCCCCTGTTCCACCAGCGCAATGGTGATACCACTGAAGGTGACCACGCGGCCTATGGCTGCGCGTCCTTCCCATGGGCTGCGGTGAGTGCCTGCTGCCCGCCAGCGCACAACGATACGTGCGCCATCGACAATGCTTTCCTCGATGGTGTGGTGCAAGTCGGGAAAGGCGGCACGGAACGCACTGATAAACTGCCGCGCCGAGTCAGGCTTGGCGAAGATCTGCTCGATCTGCGCTAGTTCGCCGTGGTTCCAGACACGCTCGAACAAGGTCTCCATCACGTCTGCCGGGCTTGTCGTCGTCATCACTTGTGCTCCTTGCATTGCTACACGCCCCACCCGCTGTGGGCGCGTTAACGCAAGGTTCCCGCCACAGCATGCCGCAGCAGGAACGAGGATCTAAGGAAGAACAAGGTTAGTTTGGGGATAGCCGAGTGTATACCCTGACTCAGCAACTGTCAAGTACTAATTTGCAGAATGTACGCAGTGCCTTGGCCCCAGCACAGCGAAGGCCACTGCACGGCTATGTCATTCTGACATAGCGCGTATAATAAATAAAGCAACCCTTGTTTGTTGTAAAGAAGGATCTATGGCTGTTCCGATTATTGACGATCTTTTAGTGGCGCGCGCGGGTTTGCTGCGGCGCGGCGCGCTCGATGAAGATGCTGCCGCCGCCGAGTCGGTCGCTGCGATCATTCGCCAGGTGCGCGCCGAAGGCGATTCCGCACTTAAGGAACTCTCGCTGCGTTATGACGCTGTAGTGCCGACGCAGTTCGCCATTCCGCCTGCACGTCTCGCTGCCGCTGCCGAGCGCTCGACCCGGCGCTGCGCGCTGCACTACAGCTAGCTGCCCAGCGGCTGGAAGCTTTTCATTCGTCGCCAGGCGCGCAACTCCTTGGGTCGATTTCAGCGTCGAAGGAGCATTGGGGCAGTTGGTCGTCCCGCTACAGCGTGTTGGCATCTATGTGCCGGGGGGCGTCGCACCGCTGCCATCCTCGCTGCTGCACGCGGCCATTCCGGCGCGGGTGGCTGGTGTGGATGAGATTGTTGTTTGTTCGCCGCCCCAGCGCACAACGGGCGAGCCTGCTACGATCATCATGGCGGCGGCGTTTATCGCAGGGGTTACGCAATTCTATGCCGTAGGCGGGGCGCAGGCGATCGCTGCTATGGCCTATGGAACAGAAACCGTGCCGCGCGTCGATAAAATCGCTGGGCCAGGCAATCGCTATGTGATGCTGGCGAAACGCGCGGTCTTTGGTGCGGTTGGCATCGAAAGTCTGGCCGGGCCGACCGAGACTATGCTGATCGCCGATGCGAGCGCCGATGCCCGTTATGTCGCCGCCGACATGCTTGCCCAGGCTGAGCATGTCGACGCCAGCGCGATCTTGTTGACACCCTCGGTAGAACTGGCACAGGCGGTTCAGGCTGAGATCGAGCGTCAATTAGCGGAACTGCCGACGGCCAACGCGCAGGCAGCGGCCACAGCGGTGACGACGCGCGGCGGTATCGTGATCGTGCCGGATCTCGCTGTTGCTTTCGAGCTAGCAAACGAATATGCTGCCGAGCATCTTTGCCTCTTGCTCGCCGATCCCTGGCCATGGGTCGGCAAGGTGCGTAACGCTGGTGGCGTCTTTCTTGGCGAGCGCTCATTTGAAGTGCTGGGCGATTATGTGGCCGGGCCGTCGCATATTATGCCCACTGAAGGCACCGCGCGCTACGCCTCGCCGGTGAATGTCGACGATTTTCGCAAAGTTATCTCGCTTGTCGGCCTGAGCGAAGAAGGGCTGCGCCGTATTGGGCCGGCTGCACAAGCCCTGGCCGAAGCCGAAGGACTCTTTGCCCACGCTGCTGCTGTGCGGCGGCGGCTGGAAGCGTAAGATACGATTTTTACACGCTACTTTGTTACTATCATTGTTGATGACTTTGCCATCAACAATGGCAGCAACATCCCACTCAATCGAAAGGATACAGGTATCATGTCCGGCTTTTTGATCACCTTCATCACCTGGTTGTTTCAGGCGCTCAATATCGCGATTCTCGGGCGTGTCATTATGTCCTGGATCGATCCGCAGGGCAATATGGGCATCACGCGCTTTTTTATGGAGCTAACGGAGCCGATTCTCGGGCCGATTCGCCGCATCGTCCCCTCGCTCGGCATGTTCGATCTGTCGCCGATCATCGCGCTCTTGCTCATCAGCGTGTTACAGCGCCTGATCATCAGCGCACTGATCTAGCGTAGAGCGCTTGATGGGCTGGCAACGTCGTCACCAGCCCATCAGGCATCTACTGCTCATGCCATAACATCGGTAGCAATCGTCACCAGTTGCGGCGGTAAAATAACATCGTTCGTTGCCTGTAGCTCGTCGAGTGTCCACCAACGGTGGCCGCGATAGACGTCCAACTCATAGGGCAGCATGCCAGAGATGTCGATCTGCGTCGAATGCACCTGCGCCAAGTAGAAATGCTCGTCTAGGCAGACGCTGCGATCGGGAAAGATGAGGACGCGCTCACTGTGCCATAGGTGTTGCCCAAGGGCCGTAAGGCGCAGGCCGGTTTCCTCAAACAACTCCCGAATGCCGGCCTGTTCCAGGCTCTCGCCCACCTCCACGCCGCCGCCTGGTGTCGCCCTATACTCCGTCATGCCCGGGAAATCGCGGTGCCAGGGCTGCGCATCGACGTAACGAAACAGCAAGATGCGGCGCTCTGCATCCACAACAATCAAACGCACGGTCGGCCTGATGCGCATGCACTCCTCCTAAAACGAAGTTCTTCGCGGCTACGGCCTCACTGTAGCATCGACGACCGCCGATACATGTCATACACTTGGGCTGTTTTGTATCCGCAGAAAGATGGAATTTTTGCAGTGCTGCGTGAGCCGTGAAGCATGCTGGTTTGCAAAGCGGTGTGCCCGACGTGCATTGCGCTGCGCTCGCGCTGCTGAATCCTGACTCCTGAATTCTAGTATAGTGACACCAACCTGATGGCTAGTAAAGACCGTTTTCTGCTCGTTGTTGTTTTTCTCGCTGGCGTCGGCACGCTCGGTATCGAGATGGTGATGCCGCGGCTGCTGGCTCCGTTTTTTGGCACATCGCAACCGATCTGGGCGGTAGTTATCGGCACGACACTGCTGTATCTGGCGATTGGCTATCAGCTCGGTGGTCGCCTCGCCGATCGCTTTCCAAACGAGCGTGTGCTCTATCGGCTGATTATATTAGCCGGATTTGTTTGCGCCTTTGTGCCATTGCTGTCCCGCCCGATCTTGCAGTTTGCCCAATTTGCTTTACGTAATGTAGTCGCCGGTGGTTTTATTGGAGCCTTGCTCGCCGCCGTGCTGCTGTTTGCTGCGCCGGTGATCCTGATGGCGACAGTCGGCCCATTTGCGATACGCTTGCGCCTCAAGCAGGCCGCCGAAGGTGTGGAAGCTGCCGGGCGCACAGCGGGTGCGGTCTCGGCGATCTCCACGGTCGGGTCGATCGTCGGCACGTTTCTCACAGTGCTAGTGCTCATCCCGACGATCGGCACGCAGCTGACGATTTATTCGATGGCGGTTTTTCTGTTGCTGCTTGGCATTATCGGTCTGCGCGATTGGCGCTATCTTGCGTTGCTCGGTGTCGTGGCAGCGCTTGCCTTCTTCACCCTCAGCGATCAGCGCCAGATCAAAGCTGCCGACTGTACCAATTGTACGCTGATCGCCGAGGCCGAGTCGGCTTACAACTACATCCAGGTTGCCCAGCAAGACATCGTCTATTCGAACGGGGTAGAAGATCCGCGCAGTGTACTGTTGTTGAACGAGGGCTTAGCGCTGCACTCGATCGACCGGCGCAAGTTTGCGGTCACCGGCGATCCGCTCGATCTGCTCACCGATGGCGGCCCCTGGGATTATTTTGCAGTTGCGCCCTATTTCTACCCAGAGCGTGATCCGACCTCGGTGCGAAGTCTGGCGATGCTCGGGGCAGGGGCAGGCACCGTGCCCAAGCAAATGCTAGCGATCTATGGGGCGGACATGCAGATTGCGGGTGTGGAGATTGACCCGCACATTCTGGAACTGGGGCGCAGCTACTTTGATGTGGAGGCGGGCGAGCCAGGCTATCCAAACTACCGGGTGTATGGACAGGATGCGCGGGCCTGGCTGGCCAGCACTGAGCAGACATATGACATCATCGGGGTGGATGCCTATCATCAGCCCTACATCCCATTTCATCTGACAACAGTCGAGTTCTTCCGGGAAGTACGTACCCATCTGAACCCCGATGGGGTGGCGGTGGTGAATGCCGCCCGCTCACCCGGCGGAGATGGGCGCTGGTGCATGCAACTGGCAACGACGATGCGTAGTGTCTTCCCGCAGGTCTTTATGCTGGACACCCGCAGCACACATGGTGCCTCAAATGTTATCCTGGTCGGCATAAATCGTCCGGTGGGGAC
>JAAUTF010000535.1 GCA_012031775.1 Candidatus Altimarinota bacterium
CCTCTTCCCGGCGCGTGAAGGGCGCTGACGGTGCTGGGGACGCTTTGGCCCTCGGTGCTTTTCGCCGCGCGCGCGCCGCGTGATATGCTGTTAACGAGCAGTTTTGTTGGCGGAGCACGCTACCCGCAGCGCGCATTGCAGGACGACGACAGCTTGATCGCACAGGTTCACGCCGAGCAAGCAGCCTTGCTTGGGGTGCGCGGCTTGCCTCATTTCGCCCGCGTGATTCGTTGGCAGCGTAGTATTCCGCAATACAATGCGGGCCACCTCGATCGCATCACGCAACTTGCCCTTGCAGAAGAGCGCTACCCTGGCCTGTATTGCATCGGCAACTACCGAGATGGGGTGAGCGTGGAGCGCTGCTGGCAAAATGGAAGTGCGGCAGCCGTCCGTGTGCTGAAGCGGCAGGGTGTCGCTGCGCTGTGATGGACAATAAAGACGAACTGCGAACTGAGATGTACGCACGCCGAGCGGCGATAAACGATCGTGCCGAGCGCAGCGCGCGCATCTGCTTACGCGCCGCCGCCTTGCCCGCTGTCCGTGTGGCGCACGTCGTGCATTGCTACCTGCCGATACGCACCGAAGTTGATACGCTCCCGTTACTGGGAGGGCTACTCGATGACGGACGCCGCATTATTGTGCCGGTGCTACGAGCCAACAGTGTTGAGATGGATCACAGCTACTTGCCCGCCTTAGACTCGACAGCGCTGGGGCGCGGGTTATTCGGTACACCCGCGCCGCGCACCATCCTCACCGCAGCGATCAACGACTGGGATATTGTGTTAGTGCCGCTGCTCGCCTTTGATCGCCGCGGCCATCGTCTTGGCTACGGCAAAGGCTATTACGATCGTCTGCTCGCGCGCTCGACCAAACCTGCCTATGGTCTCGCCTTTGCCGCACAAGAAGTGCCGCACATCCCCGCCGAAAGCCACGACTGCCCCCTCGATGGCATTATCACCGAGAACGAAGTTATCGTCTTTGCCGAGCGACACGCGCCATAATGCCTTTTTAAGGGATGTGGACATGCCACGTGCTCATACGTGTGATCAGTGACGCGTGACTATGCCAGTGCAGATGCCGCACGCCACACGCTGGGATAATCCTGAGAGGCTACATGCGTGATACAACATCCTCTTTACAAAAAAGAACAAAAGTGCTACTATAACCTAACATAAGCGGAAGGCGCACAATGCGCCGCCGGCAAGATGATGCACATCAGGGGGACGAGTATGTTTCAACGATTAGACGAGTTACAAACTGGAACAATGTACATCCTTACCGGGCAGGCGGGTGTCGGCAAATCGCATCTAGCTGCCAGCGCCCGGCGTAGCGGCACACTTTGGATCCTTGATACCGAGGGTGCTGCGCAAAGCCTTCATGGCAAAACGGGCATTCATAAACGCACACAAGTTGTGCAAACGCTCTCGTTAAAAGCGCTGACGCAGGCGATGGAAGAGATTCGGAAGCAGGGCAAACCGGGCGATACCGTGTTGCTCGACTCGATCTCGAAGATTTTTCAAGCGATGCGTTCCTATGCTCAGCAGCGCGCGGGCAGCGAGACTGATCGCAAAACCAATATCGGGTACGACGAGCACGTCTCGGTCAACCGCAATATGCAAGTCGTCTACACCGGCCTTACCGAGCTAAAGCAGGCCGGCTTTCACGTCGTCATTATTGGTCATTTGGCACGTAAATATCGCGCTCAAGAGGGTGGTCTGAGCGACGATGGTCTACGCGTGTTGGCCGACGAGCAGATCGCATATGAAGCAGATGCGATTTTGCTAGTTGAGCGCGAAGGTGATGAGCGCAGCGTGATGCCAATTGTTAAGCCACCGCGCCCGGCGCATCTGAAGTTCGAGCAGCGCTACCCGGCTGTACTAGCGACCCTCTACCCCGATCTGGTGCCGACAAGCAAGGCGCGCAAAGGCGAAGCTGCTGCCGACGTGGCCGAAACAAACGAAACGACATCTCCCGAATCGGAGGCAGCACCACCCACTGGCACTGGCGCGCAACCACCCCGCGATGCAACGGAAGCGGAACAACGCTTCTTTGCACGCTACGGCGATCTTATCGGCGAGCGCAACTGGTCGGCGGTGCAGCGTTATCTGGGCAGCCTGCGACCGCGCCCGACAAGTGTTGAAGAATGGATCGCAGTGGCAGAGGCCGTGCGCGGTCGCTCGCGCGGTGAAACCGTTGTTGCAGCTTGAAAGAGCAGATTAGAACCGAGTCAGCGTCCATCAGCACATGGCAGACGCTGGCTCATTCTGTCGTCTCAGGGCAACTAAGGTGCCCACGAGAGACCGCCATCGGGATCGAGGTTAAGGCCGTCGCTGATGCGGCGTGGTTGGCCGAGGGAGGGGAACCCTTGTTCATCAAGGCTGAAGTCGGCGAGCCACAGATCGAAACCGGTGCCAGGTGCGGCGGCAAGAAAGGCAACCTGGGTGCCATCGGGGCTGAAAACTGGCGCCCGGGCAGAACCGTGCTGGGAGAGCTGAATAGCCTCAGTTCCATCGGGCGTTGTCGCAAAGATGTCAACCCCAGCCGCGCTCGCCGCAGCAAAGATCAGCCAGGCACCATCAGGTGAAAGCGCCGGATCGTAAGCGGGCTGTGGCAGACCGGCAAGCGGCGTGTGAATGCCCGAGCTGAAATCGAGCCAGTAAAGCTGTGATGTGCCATCGGCAGCGGTCGGCACTGCGGCGAACACTAGGCCGCTCCCGTCGCGTGCATAGTGTGCCCGCCCGCTGTGAACCGTATCGCCAGCAAAGAGCGGGCGCTGGGCACCATCACCGACTGGCAGCACATACAACGCCAAATTGTACTCTGCAGCAGGATCACCGACCGGTGGCGATGCCTGGCTCGCCATCACAATTTCCTGTCCATCAGGCGACCAAGCAGGGTAAAAGGCCCAAACGCTTTCATAAGCCCGCGCAAAGCTATTCGGCGCTTGCTGCGACTCATTGAAGGTGAGCTGCGCGATAACTTCGCCAGCATTTGTAGCAAGCAACACATCACTGAAACTATTGCCACGCTGTACAAAAGCAAAGCGTGTACCATCGGGTGCCCAACTTGGCTGTGTGGCCCCATCGCCTAATAGAAGACGGGCACGCTCCCCTTGCCAGAGCCAAATTGCAGCATCGCGAACGAATAGGATGCGTCCCGCGATAGGATCGCCCACAATTATCGTCTCATCCGCCGATATATTCGTCGGTGGCGACGGATATGCCGTAGATGTCACGCTGCAGGCGTTTAGGAGTAAGCAAATCAGCACCAGCACCGCAAGCAAACAACGATATGACGACAGACGCATAGATTCGTTCATTGATAAGGCAAGAGCATTGAGCAGTTCTGACAGCACACCGGGCTTAACGATCCAGAACAGCAGCGCTCTTGGCCGCTATATCCAAAGTCAGCAGGGCGTTGTCGGGTAGCTGATTTGGGATGAGCGCGAGCAGAGCGCCCGGCACCACTTGAATGCTAACCGGAGTAAACCCGATTGGATCACCATCTACTTGAACAGCTAAGCGCGGGTATGCAATAACATCGATCGTACGCGCTCGATAATAATCAATGTGCGGATCGTACGTATGTCGTTGGCGTAAAATAGCGATAGTATGCTGAATAGCGTTCCAGACATTATCTCCGCGCAACACACAAATGTCGAGCAAGCCATCGTTAATATGTGCTTTATCGGTGATCTTAACGAGGCCGCCATAAAGTTGACTATTGCCGATCACCAACTGCAAGACACGCCTGCGCAGTTGTTTACCATCAAGCACAATGCGCGTCCGTGTGCCGCGTATACCAAACGCGAGCTGTGTGCCACGTAAAACATATGCAAGAGCCCCTAAACGGCGCTTTTGCTGTGAGTCCAGTGAGGCAGTAATAGCAGCATCCAGCCCAATACCGGCCATCAGCAAGAAGTAGCGCTCTCCTACACGACCGAGATCGATCGCATGAACACTGCAATCAAGCAGGGTCGTTGCAGCCGCGCTTGGCTGTAAAGGCATACCCAGTTCCCGCGCCCAGACATTCATCGTACCGAGTGGCAAAGTAGCCAGTACAGTTTTTGTGAAGGCCAGGCCGTTGATGACCTCGTTAATTGTTCCGTCACCACCAGCCGCCACGACAAGCTCAAAGCCTTGATCGACAGCCTCGCGAGCGAGGGCTGTGCCATCGCCGGCACTACGAGTTGGCCGTCGTTCAACCGACCAACCATGCGCCCGCCAGATGTCAGTCGCATAATCGAGTTCACGTTCAAGCAGCTCTGCCTGTCCAGCAAGTGGGTTAAAAATGATCAGAGTGCGCATACGCTCTTAACCATGCGTCTATTATAAGGGGCTTAAATCGTACAAACATCCCAGCCCGCATCGTAATGCATGAACCGTGCTATTTTAGCAAGTACGTGATCACGTACCATCAGGGCACAAAACAATTAGTACTCTCCGCTTCCCTAAGTACTATGGCGCAGTATACCATGTATGCTCGGTCGAATAGCGGCACGTGTCTTACTGCTGCTTAAGGCGAGCTTACGCACGCATTTGACAGGTGAGGGGGGCTTTGGTATACTCTCCGGGTTGTTGGTGCCGGGCTGCCTTTGCCCCCGTGCCCGTGGACTTTACCAGATCGCGCGGTTGACGCTTGCGGCGT
>JAAUTF010000536.1 GCA_012031775.1 Candidatus Altimarinota bacterium
GCGACGAGTCGGCGTCCACAGCGACTCGAGACCAATCAGCGTGTACAGGTCGAGCAGCATCTGGCCCTCCAGGATCGGGCCGAAGGGAATGATGCACATCGCGATGAACGCCGGGATGGAGACCAGAGGCGGGGCCAGCAGGTAGAGCGTGCGGTCGGCGCCGACGGGATGAAGTCCTCCTTCATGAGGAGCTTCGCGCCGTCGAGGATGCCCTGCAGCATGATGAACCAGCCCGTCACCAGCAGCGACTCACCGAAGCTCCACCCCGGCACGCCGTGGCGTTCTCACCCCCGTACACCACCAGCAGCGGGACGATGGCGGTGGCGGTCCACAAGGTGGAGATGAGCGCGTCGGCCACGAAGTCCCAGCGGTACTGGGCCGCCACCAGGGCCGAGGTGCGCAGCTGCAGGGCGAGCAAGGTGAGGGCGCGCTGTGGCTCGTGCTGGCGCGCGGCCAGAAAGCCAAAATCTTCCAGCAAATAAACAATAGCGCCTTTGTCGCCGATCTCACGGTTGATGGCCAGGCTCTCTTCAAACATGGCCTGAGCGGTGGTTAAATCGCCGATCTCACGGGCGATCTGGCCGAGGTTGTTGAGACCATTGGCAGTGCCCCAGCGATCGCCGATTTCGCGTCTGAGGCTCAAGCTTTCGTCGAAGAGCTGGCGCGCGGTGACGAAATCGTTCTGGCTCGCGCGCCACCAAGCCGTAGTTGTTAAGCGCACGCGCCGTCACCAGCCGCGCGCCGATACGGCGGCTGATAAAGAGACTGCGCTGATACATCGTGATCGCGCCGTCGTAATCGCCCTGGTAGTGCGCCACGATGCCAAGATTGCTAAGCAATGTGGCGACATTGCTCTCGTCACCTATCTCGCGACGGATCTCCAGGCTAATCTCCCAGAGCGCGCGGGCCGCGTCGAGATCGCCGCGCCGCATCTCTAACGCACCACGGAAATGCAAGGTCTGGCCGACGCCCGCTTTATCGCCGGCCAGTACAAGTCGTGCTGAGCCTCTTCGAGGGCTGCGCTCGCCTCGTTATATTCGCCACGCCGACTGTGCAGATTGCCGAGCGCGCTGCGCGCCTGGGCACGCGCCTGGGCGTCATTCAGCGCCTCGCTCAGCGCCAACGCCTGGCGGTAAAGCGCTTCGACCTCGCTCCACTGGCCGGTCAGCTCCAGCACCTGACCGAGCTGGACTAGCACCGCGATCTTTTGCTGATCTGCGAGCAAGGGCAGCAGACGACGGTAGTAGTCGGTTGCTGCGGTGTTGGCATAGGCCGCCTGCGCCGCTAACCCCGCTTTGTAGAGGTACTCACGCCGTTTCTCCTCGATCCCGCTGATATCGTAATGGTAGGCCAGCAAATCGACAAACTGGTCGATCAGCGCGCTGTACTGCTGCTCGATAAACTTGGCTAACTCGCCGTGCAGCCAGCTGCGTGTGGCGAAGGGCAGGCTTTCGTACGCGACACCGTGGGTCAGGATATGTTTAAAAGATAGGTCAGCTCCGGCTCGGGCTGATTCGAGCGGTGTGAGATCGAGGCGGTTGAGCACATCGAGATCGGCGCGGATGTGGGCTGGCTCGCCGAGGCCAGGGTAAAACCCCCACAGCCAACCGGCGCGAAAAAGCCGCCCGATCACACTGGCGACCTTAAGCGTCGTCTTCTGGCTCTCGCTGAGCTGGTCGATGCGCCCTAAGATCAAACTCGACAAGCTGGTCGGCAGATCGAGCCGGTCGAGTTCTTGCGCGCTCTGCGGCGCAAGGCCGAGGGTGAAGAGGTAGCTGATCAGCTCTTCGATATAAAATGGGTTACCCTGAGTGCGGGCCACGATACGATCGACGACATCGGGCGCAGCTCAGCGGGCATATCGAGATGGATCTGCTTCAACATAACCAACTCTGCCGCTTCGTTGGGGTTAAGATCGCTCAGTTCGACGACGGTAGTATGCGGCAGGGCGGTAACACGGGGCGCGCGCAAATGATCGACCTCAGGCGGGCGGTAGGCGAAGAGAATGAGCACCGGCATATCGGCGATAGCGCGCCCGATCGCTTCCAACAAGTCGTGCGAGAGCGGGTCGAGCCATTGGCCATCTTCGATCACCAGCACTGTCGGGCGCGCACGCGAACGGGCACGCACACAGTCGACGAGCAGGGCTTCGAGCGATGCTTTGCGCAAGCGCGCATCGAGGCTGGCCGTCAGATCGTTGTCGGGGATGGGCAAGTTCAGCACCACGCCGAGCAGCGGGAGGCGCGGCAGCAGGGCGGGATCGATATCGGCTAGCTGCTCGCGCAGCGCGGCGATCTGAAGCTCGGGCGATAGGCTACGGTCGATAGCAAAAAAGCTCTGCCAGATGCTCTCCCAGACGTGATAGCTATCGTTGGTGCCATAGGACTGGCATTCGCCGGCAAAGAACGTCATACTGCGGTCGAGCGCAATGCGCACGCTCTCGACAACCAGGCGCGACTTGCCAAGTCCGGCTGCGGCGACAATCGCGACAACCTGGCCCTGACCGCCGATGGTCTCGGTTATTTTGCGGCGGATGATAGCGATCTCGTCGCTGCGCCCAACGAGCGGCAGGCCGTAGAGCGCGGTCTGAAAGTGCAGCGGCTGGCGTTCGCGAGCGGCGAGCAGGCGATAGACGGTAATTGCGTCGGCGCGACCTTTCACGGTGAGTGGCAGCAGTTCTTCCCAGCTAAAGCGCCCGGCATCGCCCTCGTAAGCGGCGGCGCTCACGTAGATCGCGCCCGGTGAGGCGGCCTGCATCAGGCGAGCGGCAAGATTGACTTCATCGCCGAGGATGCCATAGGTAAGGCGAGCGGCGCTGCCGTAGGCACCGGTGCGCAAGCGGCCGCAGCTGATGCCGATCTGCACAGCACCGATAAAAGCCAGTTCGGCGGGCGGCGCTTGTAGCTGCAGGGCTGCAAGCAGGGCGCGCGCGCCGTCATCTTCATGAGCAAAGGGCGCGCCCCAGCCACAGCAGAGGTAGCTGCCCTTATCACCGACAGTAAGTTGAAGCACATTGCCGTCGTAACGCGCGAGAATGCGCTGAACCCAGCGCAGATAGGCGTCGAGTTTGGGGCCAGCCTCTGGGTCGCGCTCGTAATCGATACCGGCGAAACGGACGAAAAGCGCTACACCGGGGCGCAACTCGGCCAAGAACTGGCCCTGACCAGCCATCAGGCGGGCATACACCGGGGCCAGCAGCCAGGGGCGCAGCTGCTCTTCGTGCAGGCGGCTCCAATCGAAAAGCGGCCAGGGCCGCGTCGCAACGGTGGTATTTAACCCGCTAACAACGGCAACGAAGGAGCACCACGCTCATCGAGCCGGTGCTCGCTGATAGCCATATAGTCGACGAGCTGCGGGATAGATCGTATGTCGACGATCACCTCACCGCGACGAGCGGCGTGCTCGGCGGTGGCAAGACGATCGAGCAAATCACCAACGAGCGTATCGAGCTGCATATATTGCGGATCGCCGACCTGGAAGCGACGCACGGTGCCGCTAGCGACCGCCACCTTGAGACGCAGGCTCACCGTAGAGCCAGATGGCGTTGGCACAGCGGCGAACTGTTCCATCACGTGTTGCAGGGCAAGGGCACATGCAACTGCCGAGAGCGTAGAGCGAGAGAGCGCAGAGCCAGGAGCACCAGTTTCGTTGCGCTGTGCGCTGTCCGCTGTGCGCTGTAAGGAGTCGAACCAGCAGGTAATAGCGTCGCCGCTGAAGGAGATCACGCTGCCGCCATAATTGGCGACTTCGGCGATCAAGGCGGTATACACAGCGTTGAGGGCGCGGGTAAGCTCTTCGGCACCGCGCTGCGGGCCTAGCTCACGGGCGAGCGCGTTGGTTAGCGGCGTGAAACCCGAAATATCGGCAAACAGCGCTGCACCCGCAGCGCGTTCAGGTAGCGCGCTACCATCGGCGATCGCCCGTAGGCGATCCATCGGCAGGTAAGCTCCCAGGCTTTCGAGCAGCATCGACAGTCCTGTTGCAACGCGTGCAAAACCGGCCAATTTGGGTACACACAGTGTACTACAGTCAGAGCCATGCTATTGAACGTGGAAGCGCAAGGGATTAACGGCAAAGCGCAGAGCACAGACCAAAGGAGCAGAGTGGAAGGTCAAGAAAGAGTGACAGGATGACACCGGCGGTGCGACACGACATTCATCATATCACGAATAGCTCACCTGGTCATTATATCGCTGTGTCAAGATGCAGCTCACGCAAGTAGCGCATCACCACGTCGCGGTCGACGACGTCGCCGTATTTGCTGTTGATGTCGAACAGATTAGCTTCGTGCGGGCCGGGGTGGCGATCGCCGACGCATTGGCGTGGGACGACGGTGCGAAAGCCGTGCTGCAGGCCATCGACAGCGGTGGCGCGAATGCAGCCGCTAGTGGAACAGCCGGTGAGGATAATCGTGTCGATGCTGCGGCTGGTGAGCAGGGCGGCGAGGGTGGTGCCGAAAAAGGCACTGGCATACTGCTTGGTGATGATCACATCCTGCGGCGTGGGCGGCAGCTCTGGCACGATCATGGCCAACGGCTCGCCTTCGATAAGCGCGCGCAGTGCAGGCACTTTTTCCACAAAGAGGCCGCCGTCGAGGCCGTTGGGCTGGAACACAACCCGCGTGTAGATCACTA
>JAAUTF010000537.1 GCA_012031775.1 Candidatus Altimarinota bacterium
CTGGCCCAGCAGCAGGCCGAGCGCGCGACGGACGAGCGCGCTCTTGCCGCTGAGCGCGATCAGATCCGCGCTGCTCACGAGCGCGCCGAAGCCGACCACGCTGCGCTGCTTTCTGAGATCGACCGCCTGCGCGCCCAGATCGATCCCGCCGAGGCCGAGTTACAACAGGAAGAGCAAGGTCAGCAAGATCTCGAAGCACGTGAGCGCGCCGCGACTGCGAGCCTGCTCGATCACGAAGCTCAGGCGAGCCGCCTCAGCCTTGAGGCGCAGCGCGCCGCCGATCGCATCGAGCAGATTTTCGAGCGCGCTGTCGCCGATGGCGTGGCGCTCAGCGACGATGGAGCGGACGACCAGCCAGCCGACGATAGCGGCGAGTTGCTGCCGACGATCGACCGCCTGCGCGATCGTATCTTGCGGATCGGCGTGGTCAACCCGCTCGCGCTCGAGGAGTTTGCGGAGACGCAGACGCGTCAGCAGTTTCTCAGCACACAGCTCGACGATCTGCGCCAGGCCGGTGCGACTTTGCGCGAACTGATCGCCGAGCTTGAAGAGTCGATGCGCCAGCGCTTTGTGGCCACGTTTAGCGCTGTGGCTGCCGAGTTCGAGCGCAGCTTCACCCGCCTTTTCGGCGGCGGCTCGGCCACCTTGCAGCTTGTCGGCGGGGCGAACGGCGCGCATAGCCAGAACGGCCACGAGGCAGCTGAAGCGAGCGAAGAGCGCAGCTTTGGCATTGAGATCGTGGCGCGCCCGCCCGGCAAGCGCCAGCAGAATATCGCTTTGCTCTCCGGCGGCGAGCGCGCGCTCACCGCGTCGGCGCTGCTCTTCGCCATCCTCACCGTCAATCCGAGCCCTTTCTGCATTCTTGACGAAGTCGACGCCGCCCTCGACGAATCGAATGTCGGGCGCTTCCGCGAGGCGCTCAGCACCCTCACCGATAGCACCCAGTTCATCGTTGTCACCCACAACCGCGGCACGATCGAAGTTGCCGATACACTTTATGGCGTCACAATGGGCGATGATGGCGCATCAAAAGTGCTCTCGCTGCGCGTCGCCGAGTATGTGAATGCCCCTGAAGCGTAAGGATCTGATAAGAATTTGGCGGTATACTGAAGAAAATATATTGTACGGGTGCAGCACGCTGCATCCTCGCGAAGAAAGAGTAAAAGCGTGAGCAATCAAAAAGAAATCGCAACCCTGGCCGGTGGCTGCTTCTGGTGCCTTGAGGCTGTCTTCGACGAACTGCGCGGTGTCGATGAAGTCGTCTCGGGGTATATGGGCGGTCACATCGTCAATCCGACCTATAAAGCCGTTTGCAATGGCACTACTGGCCATGCTGAAGTGGTGCAAGTGAGCTACGATCCGACGCTTATCAGCTTCCGTAACCTGCTGGATGTCTTCTTTACCATTCACGACCCGACGACGCTGAATCGCCAGGGCTACGATGTCGGCACGCAGTATCGCTCGGCAATTTTTTATCACTCGCCAGAGCAGCAAGCCGTGGCGCAGCAGACGATCGCAGATCTCGATGCGGCAAAACTCTGGGGTGATCCGATTGTCACCGAGGTGACAGCGGCTGAAACATTTTACGCCGCCGAGGACTATCATCAGGAGTACTTCGTCAACAACCCCAACCAGCCTTATTGCCGTGCGGTGGTTGCACCGAAGGTCGCGAAGGCACGCAGCAAGTTTCTTGCTCAACTCAAGCGTGGTTAAAAACTGGCGCTATACACAAACGGCGGTGTCGATGGTCGACCATCGCACCGCCGTTTTGGTTTTAATCGTCGTCGTCGTCGTCGTCGTCGTCGTAATCGTAATCGTCGTCGATATCGATTTCAAGCGCGTAGGCTAGCTCCGGGGCTGCGGCGACCACCCGCGGCATCCCAACGGTTGGAGCGAGAGCCACCAGCAAGCCGAGGATCTCACGTGGGGTGACGCCACTTTCAAGCGCGACGCCAACCTGCCATTCGTAGGAAGCGGGGGGTGCGCCTACGCTGATGAGCGCGGCGAGTCGGACGAGGGCGTGCGAGCGGAGATCGAGGCCGGAAGCCTCGATATTCTGGACCTGCATCGTCAACAGGCTCTCAATCACCGAGATGTCGTTGTTGGCGAGGCCACGAAACATCGACTCGTACTCTATCCCGTCTGTGTCGCTCATCTTCGGGCTCCTCTCTACGAAACCTTCCGCGAACTCGACTTCTTAAGTCCTTGTGTATTGTACCGCAACATGCGCGTTTTTTGGCCCGTGCTGTATCACCAATCGGCCACCGAGCCACCATCCGCGTGCGGCCAGCAGTATGCTGATAATCGGTGTAGGGCATGTGGTCACGCTTCACGTTTCACGCGCGCGACGGGCAATTCACAAGGGCTACATCACTAAATCTCAAAGATCTGCCGCAGGCGATCGAGAATTTGCCCTCCTCGCCTGGCTCCAGTGTGTCTGGTGTGAGAGTGATGGCGTTAGGCGCGCTGCCGACCGCGATACGTGGGTCGCCCTGCCAGAGCAGTTCGCGTAGCGAGTGCGCGCTGAGCCTGGGATGCGCAGCGTCGACGCTGATCAAGAGCCGTGGTGTTGGCTGGCCGGCCTCGTTGGGGAAATCGCGTCGCGCCAGAATACCCGGCACGCGCGCAAGTGCATCAAGCCAATACGCCACGATGCGCTCGAAGTGCGCCACGCGCGCGCCGTGGTCGAGCGCCAGGTAGCGCTCAACAGCAGCCAGTAGCCCCAGTGTTTCCTCTTTGCCGACTTTCATCGGGCGGCCCAGCCGCTGGTTCGGCGCCGCATGGGCTGCGCACGCGGCGATGAGGCTGTGTTTCCCGACAAGCAGGCCGCTCGCCTGTGGGCCGCACAGATCTTTGCCGCCGCTGAACAGCGCCAGGTCGGCCCCCAGATCGCGGGTAAAATGCCACAGGTTCTCTACCGGCGGCAGCTGCGCCGCCGCATCGACGATCACCGGCACACCGGCGCGGTGTGCAATGGTAATCGTCTCGGCGAGCGGGAGCGCACCGCGTTCGAGATGCGCTCCCGCGATGTAAAGCACCGCCGCCGTGTTCTCGTTGATCGCCGCTTCAAGTTCCCAGCTAAACGTTTGCAACACATTGCCGATCTGCACCAACCTCGCGCCAGTCTGCGCTACCGCCAGGTCGTAGGGGATGCGGTGCGCGCAGTGAATAATCACCTCACGCTTGTGCTGTTGGCCATCGAGCAGGCGCTGGGCTGCTGCCGGATCGTCGCCGAGCATACAGGCCACTGTCGCCAGATACAGCGCCGCCGCTGCGCCACCGGTCACCAGCGCCGCCTCGTTGTGCGTCAATTCAGCCAGCCGTCGGCCCGCCGCGCGTTGCAGCTCGAACATATCGACATACCAATGCGCCGCCTCGTCCATCGCGCGCCGCACCGGCTCGGGCATCAGCGAACCACCCAGGCGCGTGAGTCGTGCATCTGCGTTGATCACACGGCGCACCCCCAGGCTTTCGTACATGCTCATAGACGTGCTCCTTTTCCTTGGTGACGCCTGCGGAAGGTTGTTGCCACGCTTCACGGCTCATACATCATCTGCTGGCAGGCCACGCCGTAGCACGGTGAGCCAGTTGCCATGCATGATTGCGGCGACATCGTCTACGGCGTAGCCGCGCGTCACCAACAGGTCGCCGATACGCTGCAGATCGGCGGCGGTGTCCAGGTCGCGTGGCGAATACTCGCGGCCAAAACCACCATCGAGATCGCTGCCGATCGCGGCGTGGCGGCTGTTTCCTGCCAGTTGACAGATATGGTCGATGTGGTCGACGGCATGGGCCAGGGTTGTGGGGCCGTTCTCTTTAGCAGCAAGTTCGAGCATCCAGGTGTCGAGCGCCACGCCGATCACGCCGTCGCGCGCGATAATGGCGCGCAGCTGCTCGTCGCTGAACTGGCGCTGGTGCGGAACGTGGGCGCGACAGTTATTGTGGCTTGCCAGCAGCGAACCGTCAAAGCGCTCGATTGCCTGCCAGAACGCCACATCCGCCAGATGCGTCACGTCGAGCACGACACCGTGCTGCTGCATCTGATCCAGCAGCAGCACGCCCTCGGGTGTGAACCCTTGTTCGGTGGCGGTGCCGCCAGCGTAGCGCCCCGGGCCGTAGTGCGCCGGGCCGATCACACGTACGCCCGCAGCCCACCACAGCGCCATATCGTCGGGGCGTAAAATAGGGTCGGCGCTTTCCATGCTGATCACCACGCCCAGCGGCGGTGCTGCTGATGTCGGGGCAGTATCATACGCTTGCCAGCTGCGCCAGTGCTGCTCAAGCGCTGCCCGCGAGCAGATCACACGCGCATGGCCCAGCTGTTCGAGCGCGCGGTAGTAGGCGATCTGGCCTTGCGCAGCGGCGTAGGCCTGCGCTGGCGACGGATAATCGAGCCCGGCAAACAGCACGGCCTGTCGAGCGCGCCACAATTGCGGCGCAAGGCGCATCACCATCGTTGGCTTACCGAGGACATCGGACACGCTGCACTCGCGCAGCACCTACACGCCATCACCGGATTGATGCGGGCCTCTGAGACGTGGGATCAGTTTCAGCAGCTAGTCAACAAGGCGTTTCCTCGGCGGACGAGCCTGAAGGACCTGCCCTTGTTCAACGGACAGGCGGCGTG
>JAAUTF010000538.1 GCA_012031775.1 Candidatus Altimarinota bacterium
CCCCGCCGCTTATGATTAACAGAGATGTTTCGCCATCGCCGGTGGGGAATTTTTCCTATTTGACAGAACAGGCTGGCTGCGTTATACTCGCTGCTACCGAAGGTAAGGGATAAGTTAATACGATGCAACCGGAGCATGCGCGCGGCGCGAGCTTCTGTAGAAGGTATAAGGGCGTTGTGCAAGCAATCGCCCCCTTTGTATTGCTCAAAGGAGCCAGGCTAAATGCTTGATATTCCTGTCGGCCCGCTTGTTTCGACGGAATGGCTAGCTGAACATCTTGACCACCCGCAGGTACGCGTCGTCGATATGCGCGGTAAAGTGCTGCCGCCCACTGCGCCGAAACCGCACTATTTTGCACGCCACGAGGATTACGCCGCCGCCCATATCCCCGGCGCGGTGTACGTGGATTGGACAAGAGACATTGTCGATCTCGACGATACAGTGCCGGGGCAAGTTGCGCCGCCCACGAAGATCGCCGCGCTAATGAGCAGCCTGGGCATCGGCGATGAGACACTTGTAGTCGCCTACGACGACGCCTTCTCCATGTTCGCCGGGCGGCTGCTATGGGTGTTGCGCTATTACGGCCACGAGCGCGTCTATATGCTCAACGGCGGCCTGGTGAAGTGGCAGGCCGAGGGTCGCCCGCTCAGTGCAGAGGTTCAGCACTATGCTTCAACAACCTTCACACCGCGGGTGCAGCCGCAACTGCGCCAGAGCGCCGAGCAAGTGCTCGATGCACTCGGCAGGGACGATGTGCTGTTGATCGATGCGCGCAGCCAGAAGGAATATCACGGTGAGGAGTCGCGGGCGCGCGCGGTGGCCACATCCCCGGCGCGGAGAATGTCTTCTACCGCGACCTGGTCGCTGGCCCCGACCAGACGTATGCCTCGCCGGAGGAGCTGCGGGCGCGCTTCGCCGCCGCCGGTGTCGACTTGGAAGCGTTGGAGCAGCGCGACCTGGTCGCCTACTGTAATGGCGGCGTCTCGGCCACGCCGGTGCTGATCGGTTACGAACTGGCGACGGGTCGCCGAGGAGCGTTATACGACGGCTCCTGGAACGAGTGGGGCAACGACGAGAGTAAGCCGCTGGAGCGCTAGTCGTTCGGTGCGTCTACGTCGATGGCCTTGTCGTCGACGTAGACGCACCTTTTATTTCTATGGAAGACGAATATATTCTTGATACGCCACAGGTGCGCGCATTTATCGCGACAGTTTATGCTGCTGTGGCCGATCGCCCGATCGCCGCCGGGCTCGATGTGCTGCGCCCGGCGTTTGCTGAGTTGCTGGCCGATCCGTACTGGCTGCCGACGCAGTATCAGCAGCCCGATGGGGGCAGCGGCATGGGCAGCGGCATCGCCACCTGGCTGCTTTACCGTGCGGGCGACGGTGGGCTATCGCTCTTCAGTCTGGTAGTGCCACCCGGTGCGGCTACTCCCGTTCACGATCACCTGGCCTGGGGCCTGGTTGGGCTCTATGTCGGCGAGCAAGATGAAATCGTGTATCGGCAACAGGGCAAACGCAGCCACGACCATGCAACGCTCGATGTGGCCGCGCGCAATCGCATTCGGCCCGGCGATCTGTACGTGCTTCTGCCGCCAGACGGCGATATTCACAGCGTTGCGACAACATCGGCCACGCCCTCGGTGAGCATCCATTTGCTCGGCAACGACACCGGCTGCACATGGCGGCACGCCTATACGCCGGAGAGCGGCACGGTGCGCGATTTTCGCTCTGGCTGGAGCAATAGGCCGTGTCGAGATGATGAGGGCGTGTAGCAGTCGTACTCGACCGCCACACGCCCTTTTTTGTTTCTAAAGCCCTATTGCACACATCACCACAGCGAGGTCGGCGAGGTCGGCGAGCACAACGTCAGGCTCGTGGGTGCGCAGATCGTCTACGGTGTAAGGGCCAGTAGCGACGGCTATGGTGCGAGTGCCATTAAGCTTGCCACAGCGCACATCGTTGGGCGTATCGCCGATGACGACTATTTCGCTGGCGGCGAAGCTGCGCCCATAACGCTCAGCGGCGCGGGCGACGGCGATCGGTACGAGCTCGGGCCGCTCGGGGTGATCGTCGCCGTATGCGCCGGATGCCAGATCGAGGAAGGGAAGTAGCTCGACGCACTCCAGTTTCAGGCGCGCAATGGCAGCCATATTGCCGGTGAGCGGTGCCTGGATTGCCGCTCCGTGCAGCGCAGCGAGGGCAGCACGTGCGCCGGGCATCAGGCGTGAGCGCGCAACAAGCTCGGCGCGCTGCGCTTGCAGCAGCCCAAGATAATGCGCGCCAAAACCGGTGAGCTGTTGGGCGATCTCCGCTGTCGCCAGTGCGGGGAAATGTTCGCGAATGATCTGCCAATCGGTTTTGCCAGCATAGGCGCTACGCTCGATCGGCCCCACCGCCCCCAGCAAGCTCGCCATAGAATCGCGCATTGCACGCGCTGCGATCCCGTCTGTTGTGAGCAGCCGTCCCGTCGATGTCCCAGAGAATCAGCTTCATAGGCCTCAAATAGCTCATTACCACAAGGGATGCGGATTGTACAAATCATTTTAGCGTACACCGTGATTTCTGAAGCATACTGCCTCTGCACGGTCACGGATGGCGCGTGCGACAATCGACAATGCCCGCGTCATTATAGCGGCTAGCGCGGCTTTGTCACGCGATCAACCGTTGCCACCAAGGTGTCGATCTCCAGTGGTTTGGCGAGAAAAGCGTCGAAGGGCGCTATCAGCGCAGGGTCGAGGTGGGTATCGCTCATGCCGCTGATGCCGATAGCGGGGCAAGACGCATAGCCTGGCAGCTGGCGCAGGCTAGCGAGCACGCCGGGGCCGTCGCCGTCGGGCAGCCAAAGATCAAGCACCACAAGGCCAAAGGCGTGGCGCTGGCAGAGGCTGAGGGCCTCGGCGGCGCTTGTAGCAGTCTGGACTTGATGGCCGTAGCTTTCAAGAAGCAGGGTGATCACTCGCTGCATCAGCGGGTTGTCGTCTACTAGCAAGATATGCATAGTAGCCATCATACCCCATGTTGGCGCTATTCGACGGCGTGGTCGTCGGCAGGTGTCGTGGGTGGTGCTCGGTTATGCCGAGCACCACCCCACGAGCTATTTCAATTGCGCGCGGTGCGAATCCAGCCTTTTTCGTTCAGGCCAAGGGCGACACGCACATAGAGCACGAGCTTCCAGATCATAAAAAAGGGCGCGAAGAGCAGCACCCGATAGACGCTCGGCGGTGTGCCTGCCAGCCGGAGGCCGCTGAAAATATAGAGCGCCTGGCCTACGATCAGGCCGAGAGCGCCGATCACCGCAGTGGTGTTGCGTAGTAGGAGCGCGAGGGGCAAACAGACAACACTGCCTGCCGTCACCAGCGAGAACGGCGGGATGAGCTGTTCGATCGCCGCGTCGATCAGCTTGAAGTCGCGCTGTTGCACACCTTTACGCAGTAGCTGCGGCACATAGGTGCGCACCATCTCCATACGGCCTTTCTCCCAGCGTGCGTTCTGTGTTTGCGAGGCGGCGAGCGTATTCGGCATCTCCGCCCAGACGACGGCATCCGGCGCAAAGGTAGTGCGCTGGCCGTCGAGCAGCAGCGTCGTATGGTACTCGATGTCCTCGGTTAACGAGTTCGTCCAGCGGTGCTTACGGAGGATTGCGTCGGCGAAGACCATGCCATTGCCTTTGAGCCCCGCCGAGCCGCCGACGACGCTACGGCCAAGGGGGGCGCAGGTAGTGTAGTACGGCGAGCGCCACGGTGCGCAAACTGGCACTGCGCGAACTGCCGGGGTCGCGCACGGTGTAATAGCCCTGGATGACCTTCTCGCCGCGCACAAGCCGGGCGTCCATCACACGCAGAAAATTGGGCGAGACGACAGTATCGGCGTCGATAATTACAAAGGCGTCGTAGTGCTCGGGGCGCTCCCAGATGCGCTGCAGCAGCCATTCGAGTGCGTGGCCCTTGCCGACCAGATCGTGGTTAAAGCGCTCATAGACCGTCGCCCCGCCCGCGCGGCCCAGTTCGGCGGTGCGGTCGCTGCAATTGTCGGCCACCACGAAAATCGTATACCGATCGGTGGGGTAATCGAGCGCAGCGAGGTTTGCCACCAACTCAGGCAGCAGGCGCTCCTCGTTATGGGCGGGTACCATGATCGCAAAGCGGCTCTGCGCAGCGCTGTTCGTCAGCGCGGTGCGGCGCGGCGCGCGCAAGGCCGCGCCGGTGAGAAAAAGCAGGTAGCCGACCATCGCGCCCAGAACGCCCTCGACGATAAAGAGCAAGGCGGTGAAAAATGGTTTGATAATTTTCATGGTATGCCTGGGGCGCAGCATGCTGGGCCCTTGCGATTATGCGTCCTTACGCTGCACGCTATGCGCCGAGCGCTGATGGCTGCGTGCGAGCCTCGGTGTCGACGAGTCGGCCAGGCGCTCGCGGTAGAGATCGAGGCTCATCCATGTTCAACGCGCTCTCGCCCGCTGCGGCCCATGCGCTCGGCTTCACGTGGGTTTTTTAGCAAAAACATAAGCGCCTCGCGCAGTGCAAGAGCGTCGCCCGGCGGTACGTAGATGCCGGTCTCGCCATGAACGACGACATCGGTCTGGCCGGGGTGCGCGTGCAGACGACGGCTTTGCCCATGGCCA
>JAAUTF010000539.1 GCA_012031775.1 Candidatus Altimarinota bacterium
TGTGGAGCTTGATGGCGAAGTGATCGAGTATACGCTGGAGCCAGGCCAGATGGTTAAAGCCGATACCGGTCACGTGGCCATGTTCGAGCCAACCGTCGAGTTCGATGTAGAGATGGTGCGTGGCTTCCGCAATGTGCTCTTCGGCGGCGAGGGTCTGTTCCTGACGACATTACGTGGCCCAGGCCGGATTTGGCTGCAGACGATCCCGGCCTTTAACTTGGCGCGTAAGCTAGCGCAGTATATGCCGGCGGGTGGGGGGAGTGGGAACAGCAACAGCGGGTTTGGTGGCCTGTTCACCGAGTAGTTAGAAGGGCAAGCTGGCGAGTAGCCGCATACAACATAAACAGCCTGGCCATAATTGGCCAGGCTGTTTATGTTTGGAGGAAAGGCGGCAGTATGCCGAATGGACAGGGTGCAGCGCGCTAAACTAGATTAACCAGTTCGTTCGCGGTGCGGCGCATATCGAGGAAGACCAGGCCAAGTTTGGCACGGCTCTGGGCGAGCGCGGTAAGCACGGCTTCTTCACCAATAGCCATCAGGATAACATAGCCATCTTCACCGCGGACGAAGACTTGGTCGAGCTGGCCGCGGCGCAGCTCATTTGCGATGCGTTCGCCGAGCGAGAGCATCGCGGCGCTCATCGCCGACACGCGATCCTCCTCGACATCAGCAGGCAACGCCGAAGCCATGATGAGGCCGTCAACACTCACGACCGCCGATGCTTCGATATCGGGAGTGTTCATACTCAAGGCTTTCAGGTGCCGCACCATCTCTTCGGTTCTGCTTGCCATGCATATCCTCCTTAAAGGCCGTCAGCCAGCTGTGGAACAAGGGCGGTGAGCGTAAAATCGTAATTATTCCAGCATTGAACAGGCCGTGTAGGACGGCCACTTATGCCTATTCTACTACATTTTTGTATCCGTAGCAACTAGTTTGCTTGGTGGCAATGAGCATTTTTGCGCTCGGGCTGTCAAGAAGTGTAATGAGTAGGTTTATGGAGCGAGCCCGAGTTGATCACGAATTCGTGTGTCGGCCTCGGTCACTGCCTGTTCAGGAGTGAGGATACCGCGCAGCACACCAGCGCACATGCTTTCGAGTTCGCGCCACACAACTGTGTTATGCATGCGGCTATTGGGCATGGGCTGACCTTGTTGGGCCTGCTCGCGAAAGATCCGGGCATGAACGACATCGGGAGTTGAGCCGGTCAACTCAAGATCAAGCAGCACGGGCTGGCGCCCAGCGGCGAGCAGGGTGCGTTGTGACTCTTCAGCGATCAGGTAACGGATGAAATCGATCGCGGCGCGCTGTTCGGCATCGCTGGCGAGGGCATTGATGCTGACCACTTCGCTTTGCACATAGGGTTGGGGGCGACCTTCGTCGGGGCCGAGAGCGGGCAGCAGCGCCACGCCGAGCTGATCGCCCCAGAGGTCGCGGTAAGTAGGCAAGGCGTGCGCCCAGTCGATCGTCATCAGCGCCTGTTGTGAGGCGAGCGCGCGGTCGATGGCGACGCTATCGAGGCCGGCGAGAATTTGCTCATCTTGGCGTAGATCGACGATCCATTCCAGCCAACGCTCGGTGCCAGCGCGCCCGCTGCTGCCAAGCACAAGCTGGCCCTCAGCGTCGACGATCTCGCCGCCGAAGGCGTAGAGATAAGCGATACTACGGTCGAGCGCCAAATTGTAGGCCATGCCCCAGATCGAAGGCTGGCTTTCGATGTCGGAGAGGCCGCGCGCATTACGCACCATGGTTTCGGTATCGGTAGGAGCGGCGAGCCAGTTCGCGCGATTATAGTAGAGCGCCACGGTGTCAAAACTAATTGGGATGCCGTAGAGCTGCGCCGACTGGTCGGCGTGCTCGACAATGCCGCCGGCCACGGCCGCAGGCAGCAAACGCTCAAGCTCTTTTGGCGAAATAAGATCGTTGAGCGGGCGCAGGAGATTGGTCTCGACGAGGGTGCCAAGCGTATGGTTTTTGAGCAGAGCCAGGTGAGGGCCGCGCCCTTCTTCGGCGGCGACGCGCAGATCGCTGGCCAGAGAGGCCACCGGACGCGCCTGAGCGATAATCTCGACCTCAGCGCTGGCGCGGTTGTAGCGGTCGATCAGGTTGACAAGCGCGCGCTGCTCTGGGTACGGCCAGGCATACCAGAGGTAGAGCGTGGTCTTGCCGCCGGGTCTTGCCGCCGCTGGAGGTACGGCGGTAGTGGGCGTGTTGGTAATGGCCTGCCCACTACACCCAACCAGAAGTATAACCCAGAGGCAAGTGACCAGAATGCAGAGCCGGCGGAGTCGGTCGGTCACCGGGGCCTCGCTTTCCAAAGCGTATCGAGTTGTAGTATAGCATATTCGTTGAGCAGTCAGGAGTAAGAAGGTGGGGCAAAGCTCGCATACGTATTGAGTTACGGCAGGCATGCGTCGATCGAGCGTTATGGCCCTCATCCCCACCTCTCTCTCAGCGCGGGGGAGGGGCTTCGGATAGCGTCAGAAAGCGATTTCTTCTCGCCTGTACGGCGGCGACAGATGAATTGCGGGAGCGATGTGCGATGGGCGGAGCGTAAGGCGATGGGCCGAAACCTTCTGAATTCTGAATTCTGACCCCTGAATTCTAAGTTAGGGATGGCGCAGGCTATCGACGAGTTGTTGGATGTGAGGTGAGGGGCGGTGGGGTGAGCAGACTAACGACGACGGTGACGAGGATGTTCACCGGCAAGCCGAAAATGCCAGCAGCGCTCGTGCTAATACCGAGCAGGCTGCTTGCGGGATAGACGTAGCTGAAGCCCATGTAGAGCATGGTGACGGCGACGCCGCTGAGCATGCCGGCGACGGCACCGCGCGCGGTGGTGCGCTTCCAAAAGATGCCAAGCACAAGCACGGGGAAGAAGCTAGCCGCCGCGAGCGAGAAGGCCCATGCCACCATCTGCACGATAATGCCGAGCCGCTGAATGGCAGTGAGCGCGGCGAGCACAGCGGTCGCCAGGATCATAAAACGACCGAGCCAGAGCCGCTCGCCGAGCGAGGCGCGCGGGTTGAGCGTCCGATGATAGATGTCGTGCGCGGCGGCGGAGGCGATCACTAACAAGAGGCCGTCGGCGGTGGAGAGCGCCGCAGCCAGGCCGCCAGCCGCCACTAAGGCGACCACGGTCGGCGGTAGGCCAGCGATCTCTGGGGTTGCCAGCACCACTAGATCCTGGTCGATGCGCAGCTCATCGAACTGCAACAGGCCATCGCCGTTGCCGCCGCTCTCTACTGTATCGGCGATTGTGAGCAAGCCGGTACTCGCCCAGTTCGCCGCCCACGTCGGCAACTGTGTTACCGGTTGACCGACGACATCTCGTAAGATCTCCCAGCGCGAAAAAGCTGCGTAGGCCGGTGCGGTGAAGTAAAGCATGGAGATCCATACCAGCGCCCAGCCGACGCTGCTTCGGCTCTCGCGCACGGTCGGCACCGTATAAAAACGGATAAGAATATGCGGCAGGCCGGCCGTGCCGAACATCAAACAGAGCGTCAGCGCGATATAGTTCCAGACTGTCCAGTCGTTAAATGGCTCGACATAACTCTGCTCGATGCCCTGGGTCGCTTCGAGCAGTGCGATGTTACGCAGTGCCTCGCCGTACATTAATTGTGGCAGCGGCACACCCGTGAACTGGAGCGAGATCCATGTCACTGGGACTAGATAGCAACGACAAGGATGATGCCCTGCACGCCCTGCGTCCAGGTAATGGCTTTCATGCCGCCGAGAAAGGAACACAGCAGCACGGCGGCCATACCGATGATCACGCCGAACATGTAGTTGACGCCGAGAAAACGGCTCATAATGATGCCGACGCCGGTGACCTGGGCGGTGAGATAGGTGAAGCTGATGATGATCGTGATCACTGCGGCGACGACGCGGGTTGGTGCGCCCTCGTAGCGCGCACCGATAAAATCGGGGATGGTATATTTACCAAACTTGCGCAAGTAAGGCGCAAGGAAGAGCACCAGCAGCACAAAACCGCCTGTCCAGCCAGTAATATAAGCCAGGCCTTCGAAGCCAAGTAGCCACAGCGCACCGGCCATGCTGATAAACGACGCCGCACTCATCCAGTCTGAGCCGGTAGCAAGGCCGTTGAGAAGGCCAGGGATGCGACGCCCGGCAACATAATATTCGTCGAGGTTTTCGGTGCGGGCGCGCAGGCCGATAAAGGCATAAACCGCGATGGTGAAGAGCAAAAAGCCCCAGCTGATGAGCTGTGGTGGGATTTCGAAGTACGCGTCGAGCAAGCCGACGAGGCTGATCAACAGCACCAGGCCGAGGGTAAACGCGCTGAAGAAGAGCAGGAGACGGCGATGGTAGCGTCTGTCGCTCGGGCTCAGCGGTGTTGTTTCGAGCTGAAAGCGACGGTCGAGCCGCGCCATACGCCAGCTGTAGAAAAAGATCAAACTGATAAAGATCAGCAAGGAGCCCTGAGCTCCCATATAGTAGCCGAGCGGAAATCCGGTAAGGATCTGAGTATGATTGAGCGTATCGGCGAGCAGTGCGGGAAATACAAAGCTGAGAAACCAGATCACCAGCAGCGGGCCGATCAGACGCAGGTTAGCCTGCCAGTACTGTTGCACCCAGGCGGGCACGACGGCAGTGGCGG
>JAAUTF010000540.1 GCA_012031775.1 Candidatus Altimarinota bacterium
TCAGAAAGGGCGTTTTGTTTTGGCAAGAAGATGGGGTGGTTTGTGGCAGCTGTTTTGCCACAAACCACCCCAGTTCATATCAGAACCCCATCGAGCAACATATCGATGAGCTGATCGCCAATGAGTTCGGGCGGGCCGGTGTACTCCTCGGGCACGTCGTAGGCGCGCAGACTATCGATAAGCGCCACCGCTGCGCCAGCCAGCATCGTCGGGTCGAGCGCCCGGATCTCGTGGCGGGCCTGTGCATTGGCAAAGAGCTGCGCGATCGGCAGATAGAGCGCTTCCCAAACGAGCATGCTGGCCGTCGCAGCCGTCGCCGCAGGCAGCGCTGGGATATCGATCTGCGCCATACGCGCCATGTTGAAGGGGACTGAATGGAGTAGCCAGCGTACAACCACGCGCAGCTGCGCACGCAGATCGGCGTCGCTTGCTGCGATGCGGGTGTGCAGTTCGGCGCGGTGGCGCTCGAGGGCGCGTTCCAAGACCGCAAGATAGAGCTGATGTTTGCCCTCTGGCGCGTGGTAGTAGAGCGCGGGCTGCTTGATGCCCAGCGCATCGGCGATCTCGCGCATACTCACCCCGGTGTAGCCGCGCTCCATAAATAGACGCTCGGCTACCTGCAAGACGCGCTCACGCGCCATTCCTACCCGCGTTCCTGGCTGCGGCATGCTGTAACTCGTTATCTGTGCGGCACCACGCTGGTCTGCTATAGCAGAAGTCAGAACGCAGGATTCAGTATTCAGAAGCTACAGCGCATCACAATGCGGTTCCCCTGCGCGCGTGAGATCAATCGTCTCGCTCACCGCTATAGCGTGCAGTGGGTTGCCGACCCGGCTGTTGCCCCACTATGCGCTGAAACAGGCGTGCTGTCAAGCGTACGGCCCTTATGCCTGCATGCCGTACGCCCATGCGTTGATGGTCTTTGACTAAATAATCCGTTATACCCGCACGCCCAAGCGCTGAAGCGGCGGGCTATTGGCGACCGGAAGCCCGCTTGCGCGAGCCAGATACGTGTTTTAATTCTTAATATGTAGAAGTCGGCGTGTGGTCTGTACCGGATTTCCACTTGACAAGCGCTTGAGACTCTTCTATGCTATCTATACTTACTTATCGGTATATAAGTATTTTATCTTCGCAAGCTTAATAGATTTGCGAAGGAGCTTATGTTGTTGCTGGCGACTACCCCGCCAGCAACAACATATCTAATTGCAGATGGAGGGCGCGTGCAACTACGGATCAACGGAGCGCAGCGCGAGGTCGCCGATGACGAGGAGCTGTTGTTATGGGCGCTGCGCGATACATTGGGCCTGACCGGGACACGTTTTGGCTGTGGTATGGGCCAGTGCGGGGCCTGCACCGTGCTGCTGGATGGCGTCGCTGTGCGGGCCTGCCAGACGCCACTGGCTAGCATTGGCACACGCGAGGTGACGACGATTGAAGGGCTGGTGCAGAATGGAGCGCTTCACCCCGTACAGGAGGCCTTTATTGCCGAGCAGGTTCCGCAGTGCGGCTACTGTATGAGTGGCCAGGTGATGAGCGCGGTAGCATTGTTGAACTCCGTGCCGCAACCCAGCGACGCCGAGATCAACGCGGCGATGCAGGGCAATCTCTGTCGCTGCGGTACGTATTTTCGCATCAGGCGCGCAATTCATCGTGCTGCTGCGCTTGCATCGGCCACCGGCCAGGGGAGGGAGCGATGAGTGCGACAACAACCGGGCATTCTCGGCGGCGCTTTAGCCGCCGTCGTTTTCTGCAGCTGCTTGGCATCTCCAGTGCCGGGCTGGTTGTGCTGATGGGCGGCGCAGCGACATTCGGACTGCCGCGCTTGCGCGAGAGCTTTAGCGAATTGCCGCCGCTGACGGATGACCCGAACGCCTGGTTTCGGATCACGCCCGAAGGCCAGGTGTTGCTCACGCTCAACAAAATCGAGATGGGCCAGGGCGATCGGGCACCGCCGCCGCCCAGATTCTCGCCGATCAGCTCGATGTCGCGTATGCCGCGGTGGTGCTGATGCCCGCCAGCACCGCAGCTATGGCGGGCGATTTTGTTGGCACTGCTGGCAGCACCAGCGTGCCACAGCTCTACCGTGCCTTTCGTGCCGCCGGGGCTACCGCGCGCCAGGCGCTGATCGAACTGGCTGCCGCTCGCAGTGGCTTGCCCGCTGCCGAACTGACAACACGCGCCGGATACGTCGTGCAGCGTGGCGACAACACACAACGTTTTAGCTACGGCGAGCTTGTGGCCGACCAGCAGCTGTTGCGCATCAGCGCTAACGCGGCAGCGTTGAAGGAGCCAGCGGAGTACAGCGTGATCGGGCAAGCGCTCCATCGGCGCGATATTCCGGCCAAGCTCACCGGTGAGCCGATCTATGCCAATGATCTGCGCCTTGATGGCATGCTTTACGGACGTGTCGTGCGCCCACCGGCAATCGGGGCGACCATAACAAGTGTGGATTTAGAGGCGGCACGCGCTTTGCCCGGCGTTGTAACCGTGCTACAGTTGGGCGAGTTCGTCGGCCTCGCCGCAGAGTCCACGGCACAGGCGGCGCGCGCCTTGTCTGCGTTAAATATCAGCTGGCAGCTGCCCGAGCCCACTTCTGCAGCAGCGCGATCTGGAAACGCTGCTGGAGGCCGATCGTAACCCCACCGTGCTGAAATCGGTGGCGCTGCCGAAGCAACCCTGCGCGCGCACACGCCATTGGCGCGCCAGTACCGCACCGCCTTTGTCACCCCACGCCCAGCTTGAACCGATGGTCGGTGTTGCCGATGTGCGCGCGATAGCGACGACGATCTGGGCACCCGCGCAGGCTCCGCTCAGCCTGCGCGACCAGGTGGCAGCGGCGATCGAGGTGCCAGCCGACCAGGTGACGGTGATCGCAACCGCGATCGGCGGTGGTTTTGGTCGCAAATCAGTGGTCGAAGCGGCGATCGAAGCAGCACGGCTGAGCAAGGCGGCAGGCCGCCCGGTGAAAGTGCTGTGGAACCGTAGCGAGGAGTTCCTCTACGGTTTCCCGCAGCCAATGACGATCTCGGACGTTAGCGCAGCGCTCGATGAGAGCGGGCAGGTCGTGGCATGGGATCAGCATCTGGCCACTAGTTTCGTACTTTTTACCTTCTTCCCGGGCTTTCTGCGCTGGTTGTCCGGCAGCGACGGCGGCGCGACGCGCGCGGCTGTTGGCCCTTATAGTGTGCCGAACTTGCGTGTGGCGGCCACAGTGCGCGAACTGCCGGTGCCTACCGGCACCTGGCGCGGCCTTGGCTTGCTGCCGAACGTCTTCGCCAGCGAACAGTTTGTCGATGAACTGGCGTTGGCAGCACAGGCCGACCCACTGGCATTTCGCTTGCGGCATCTCGCTAATGATGAGGCTGGGCAGCGGATGCGCCGGGTACTTGAGCGCGCCGCAGCGCAGGCGCGCTGGGGCGCTACACTGCCGCCAGACCACGGGCGCGGTATTGCCTGCTGCATCGACGCTGGCACGTTCGTGGCCCAGGTCGTCGAGTTACGCGTCGACCGTAGCAACGGCGCACTGCAGATCCTGAAGGTAACGGCTGCGGTCGATTGCGGGCTGGTGATCAACCCCGACAGTGCAGTAGCGCAGGTCGAAGGCGCGATAGTCATGGGCCTGAGCGCGACGCTGAAAGAAGAGCTGATGCTCACGGATGGGCGTTGGAGCGCCACCTCGTTCGCGGCCTACCCCATGCTTACGCTGGCCGAAGCACCGGCGATCGAGGTCGTGCTGATCGACAATCGTGAGACAGCGCCGGGTGGTCTGGGTGAGCCGCCGATCGGCCCAATTGCGGCAGCCGTGGCGAATGCGCTGGCGAACGCAAGCGGGGCGCGGGTGCGGACCATGCCGCTGACACCAACGCGCGTTATGGCAGCGCTGGCCGATGCTGATAGTATTTCGACAAAGGAGGTATTGCCGTGATGTTTCCCGCTGTGAGCGGCGCTAACCTGAGTGGACGGCGCTTTAACCTGCCTGCTGATCTTGAGGGCGAAATGAATCTGGTCGTTATCGCTTATCTGCAGGAACACCAATATGCTGTGGACACCTGGCTGCCAAAGCTTAACGCGTTGGAAGCCGCGCAGCCGGGATTTCGCTACTACGAACTGCCGACATTGGGCCAGTATAATTGGTTCGCCCGCCAGTATATCGATGGCGTGATGCGCGGCGGCATTGCCGACGCAGGCGCACGGGCACGGACTATCACACTCTACCTTGATGTCGCACAGTTCAACCGTACACTGGCCTTACCCAACGCCGCTACGATCTATCTGCTGCTGCTCGACCGTGCGGGAACGGTGCATTGGCAGCAAGAAGGCGCATATGACGAGGCGAAGGGCAGGGCATTACAGCAGGCGCTCCACGAACTGATCGCAGCGGGCACGCCGTAGGTCACTTCTCGTGCATAGCCGAATCACGTTGCACGGCGGCATGGTAAACTAACACACGCGCGCTTCCTGGAGCTTAAACACCTGATGCTGATTATCGACGCCCATCTCGACCTGGCCTGGAACGCCCTGCAGTGGGAGCGCGATCTGACGCTCTCGGCCTATACGATTCGCACGCAGGAGGCCAAGCTGACGGGCCCGGGGCGCGGGCGCGGCACGGTGGC
>JAAUTF010000541.1 GCA_012031775.1 Candidatus Altimarinota bacterium
ATGCGCGTCTGCCATTCCGCCACGTCCCCTTTGTGCGCGAGTATAACATACCGGCGCAGGCGATGCAAGGGCGTGCCTTGGCGCGCTGTGATGCGGCGTGCTATACTACAAAGAGAGGAAGTAGCTGATGGGTTGTTGGCATTGCCAGCAAAACCCATCAGCTACAAACCCTCTGTTTACGGCTGTAACGCCGCGCCAGAGGAGCTGCTATGAAAGCTGTCGTTATGGCCGGGGGTGAGGGAACGCGCCTCAGACCACTCACCATTAATCGTCCTAAACCGATGGTCTCCCTGGTAGACCGCCCGGTGATTCAGCACATTATTGAACTGCTCAAGCTGCACGGTATCACCGATATCGTGGTGACGGTGCAGTACCTGGCGAATGTCATCCAAGATTACTACGGCGATGGAAGCGCCTATGGCGTGAATATCACCTATTCGCTGGAGGAGATTCCGCTCGGCACCGCCGGCAGCGTCAAAAATGCCGAGCATCTGCTCCAAGAGCCTTTTCTGGTTATCTCCGGCGACGCGCTGACCGATTTTAATCTCTCACAGATCATCGAGCATCACCTCAGCAGTAAGGCGATCGCCACAATCACGCTGACTAGGGTCGAGAATCCGCTGGACTTTGGCGTGATTGTCACCGACGATCAGGGGCATATCCGCCAGTTCCTCGAAAAACCCTCCTGGGGCGAGGTCATCTCCGATACGGTCAACACTGGCATTTATGTACTAAACCCCGAGGTCTTTAACTATATCGAGCGTGGCAAAATCATCGATTGGTCGAAGGATGTGTTTCCACGTATGCTCGCTAAAGGCGAGAAGATTCAGGGCTATACTGCCAGTGGCTACTGGACGGATGTAGGCACGATCGAGGAGTATATGCGCGCCTGCGGTGATTATCTGCATGGCCGTGTGCGGCTGCCCCGGCTCGGCCAGCATATTGGCGGCCAAGTCTGGGTGGGCGGCGATGTCGAAATAGCGCCCGACGCCCAGCTCTACGGGCCGATCTACCTAGGTCACGGCGCAAAAATCAAAGGCGGGGTTATCATCCACGGGCCAACCGTGATCCGCGATTATACCATTGTCGATAGCCGGGCCAATATCGATCGCTCGATCATCTGGCGCAACTCTTATATCGGCGAGCGCGCCGAGCTGCGCGGGGCGATCGTGCTGCGCCAAGCCAACATCCGCTCGCGCGCCCTGCTCTTTGAGGGCGTCGTCGTCGGCGATGGCGCGCAGATCGGGGCCGGGGCCGTTATTCAGCCGAACGTCAAAATCTGGCCGAGCAAAGAGGTCGATGAGGGCGCGACCGTTAATAGCAGCATTATCTGGGGCAATCAGGGCCGTCGCGTGCTCTTTGGGCGCTACGGTATCACCGGGCTCGTCAATATCGACATTACGCCCGAGATGTGTGCCAAGATCGGTGCTGCTTTCGGTGCGATGCTGCCGCGCGGCTCGGTCGTCACGATCAACCGCGACGCCCACTACACGCCGCGTATGCTCAAGCGCGCCATTGTTGCCGGGCTGCCCGCTGCCGGCATCAATGTCTGTGACGTGCAGAATGTGCCTATTCCGGTGGCGCGCTACTTCACCAACGCCACTGGCGCAGCGGGCGGTATCCACGTGCGCCTCTCGCCCTTCGATAACCGCGTTGTCGAGGTAAAATTCTTCGACGAACGCGGTCTCGATATTTCCACCGCTACCGAGCGCAAGATCGAGTCGACGTACTTCCGCGAAGATTTTCGCCGCGCGTATCTCGAAGAGATCGGGCGCATCGCCTATGGCAATCAGGTCGTTGAGACCTACACGCGCGCCTTTCTGCGGGCACTGCGCCCCGAGGCGCTGCACCGCTTCACCGACGATTATCACCTCGTCATCGACTACGCCAACGCCAGCACCGGCACGGTGCTGCCGGCGATTCTGCGCAGCCAGCATATCGATGCCGTCGAGCTGAACGTCAACATCGACGAGAACCGCATCTTTCAGACCAGCTCCGAGTTCGAAAGCGGTATGCAGCGCCTCACCCAGATCACCTCGGTGGTGGAAGCTAGTTTGGGCGTGCGCCTCGATAGCGGCGGCGAGAAGATCTTTCTCGTCGACGATCGCGGGCGGCGTTTGCAGCCACTTAAGGCCCTTGCTGCGGTGACCGCGCTCGTGCTGCGAGCCAACGGCGGTGGTACCGTCGCCGTTCCGGTGACCGTGCCGCGCGCGTTTGAGGAGATCGCCGCCCGCTACAACGGCCAGATCGTGCGCACTAAGGCCAACCTCGCCGCTATGATGCGCATGGCCGCCGAGCAGCCCGAGCTGCTCTTACTCGGCGACGGCACCGGCAATTATATTTTCCCAACGTTCTACCCCACCGCCGATGGCCTTTTTGCCACCGCCAAGCTTATGGAGCTGCTGGCCGCTAACAACACACGCCTTAGCGATGTCATCGACGACCTGCCGCCCTACCACCTTTCGCAGGCGCGGGTGCCCTGCCGCTGGGAAAGCAAAGGCAAGGTGATGCGCATTCTCAATCAGCAATACCAAGACCGTCAGACGGAGCAGGTCGATGGTATCAAGATCGACCTTGGCCAGGAGTGGGTGCTCATCCTGCCCGACCCCGATGCACCTTTTTTCTGGGTGATCGCCGAGGGCAGCAGCGAAGAACAGGCGCGGGTGCTGGTAGATAAATATACCGGTCTGGTGACGGGGTTGCAGTAAGCGCAGAGAGTGCAGAATCAACGAATTGTAGAACCCGGGAACAACTGAGCACAGCTAAACGAGCACAACAAGACAGAGCTTGGTTCCCTAGTTCCTACGTTCCTTGGTTCCCTAGTTTTTTAGTTTTCTAGTCCATTTAGGATAAGGTTATGGCAAAAGAGTCACACCCATCACAATCTTCGGACGATTTCATCGGTTCTGTCGGCACTCTGGCGGGCAGCGTGGCACGGCTTGGCTTTGGTTTGCTGGCAATTCCGATCGATCTACTGCCGCAGCAGACCCGTCGCCATATGCATAATGCCATCCGCGAGCTGAACTACGCATTTGCCGAACTGCCGCGCAGTTTCGCCGAGCGCGCGGGGCCTGAGATCGAACGTTGGGCGGCTGAGGGAGCAGTCAGCAGTCAGCAGTCGGTCGTCAGCAGTGTGGACGCTCCTGAAACGAGCGCCGAGGGTATAGCACGGGCGGCGGCCCACGTGGATGAGCTGCTGAAGGAAGCGAGCGCTGGACCTGCAAGCGGCAGCGCAGCGACGCTCGGCGGTGGTGCGCCCGCTGCATCGGTGACACCACATGTCGCGGTGACGATCGAAGCGCCGACCGGGCTGGGTATTGCGTATATCGAGTACGACCCGCCGGGCCGCGACGTCGACGGCGAGTATGTGCTTATTCGCAACGACCGTACTGAGGCCGTCGATCTAAGCGGTTGGCAGCTCGCCGACCGTAGCGGCAATACGTTTACCTTTGCTCGCTGTATGCTCCAGCCCGGCGCGACAACCAGAGTCTGGACTGGGGTGGTCGCCAAGAGCGACGATGGTCTCGCCTGGGGCCGCAAGATAGCCGCCTGGAACAACAGCGGTGACACCGCACGCCTCCTCGACAGTAACGGCGAGGAGATCGCCCGCTACACCTACGTAGTACACGCGTAAGCGCATCAATAACACACGTCACGCGGTGCGCCGTTGCGCAATAGAGCACCGTTTCTCCCCTTCTCCCCTGATGAAAGAAGCCGCCGGGGGATAAGAGGCAGCGGGCGGCTTGCAACTGAGAACCAGCTTCCATCGTTTATCATGGTAGAATGCGAAGCTTTTACCCACGATACGATGTGAGCCTATGACACACTCAATTAATGGCGGCAGCATACTTGGCCGTTTCACCATCATCGAAGAGCTGGGGCGCGGCGGAATGGCAGTGGTCTACAAAGCGGTGCAAAGCGATCTCGATCGCGTAGTGGCGCTGAAAGTGCTGCCGCTCGAGCTGAGCCGCGATAGCTCCTATATCGCACGTTTTCGCCACGAGGCACGCAGCGCGGCACGGCTGGAGCACCCGCATATTGTCCCGATTTACGAGATCGGCGAGGCCGACGGCGCGCATTTTATTGCGATGAAGTTCATCCCCGGCCAGACGCTAAAGGAGGTGATTCAGCAGGAACACGCCATGGGCCTTGCGCGCGCAGTCGAACTGCTGACCCCGATAGCCGCCGCACTCGACTATGCCCACCGGCACGGTGTTGTCCATCGTGATATCAAGCCTTCGAATATGATGCTAACCGGCGAAGGCTGGATGTATCTAACCGATTTCGGCCTCGCCAAGGGTGCCACAGCGGGCGACGGGCTGACGCGCACCGGCACGGTGATGGGCACACCGGAGTATATGTCGCCCGAGCAAGCCCAGGGGCTGCTTGAGGTCGGCCCGGCAAGCGATATCTACGCACTTGGTGTAGTGCTCTATGAAATGCTCACCGGCGATTACCCCTTTCAAGCTGAAACGCCGCTCGGCATGCTGGCGGCACGCCTCGTGCATGCGCCGCGCCCGCCGCGCCAGCTACGCCCCGATTTGCCACTTGATGTCGAGGCGGTGGTGATGCGCGCGCTGGCACGCGATCCGCAGCACCGCTACGCTAGT
>JAAUTF010000542.1 GCA_012031775.1 Candidatus Altimarinota bacterium
CGCCGCAACTGTGGGAGCGGTCGTCGCCGCAACTGCGGGAGCGGTCGCCGCCGCGTTAGTGGCAAGCGGGATAGCCGAGATCGGGCTGCTTGCCGTTTCGGGTGTGCGGAAAACGGTAAAAGCCAGTAGGGCCACCACAACCGCAGCAACCACCGCGACGCCGATTAGGACATTCCTGACCATTTGTTCTTCTCCTGTCGTTGGGAACTTGTCTACTATCGCCTCTTGTAGTGTAGAGGAAGAATGTGTAGAGAATAATAAGAAGACGTTGAGAAACTAAGCATGCTCAGTAACATATACGGTGCGCACGGCCGATTGTATCTCTATCATAGACAGGACATACGTGTTGCGCTTCCATGTCATGGCGAGCAGAGCGCAACGGCATGATCACGGGGAAATGCTGCACCTGTGTTCGGCACGATAGAGCAGTGCATCGACTAGTACCAAGCTGCGACTGCTGCACCGCGTAACTCGTGTTATCGAGGGGCTTACGAGTTGCTCGAGATCGTTATACAATAACGAGGGAAGATCATCCCTATTGAATGAGGATCAGCAATGGCTGAAGCACCGATGGTGGGCGCGCTCGCGCCTGAGTTTACGGCGATAACCGACGGCGGCGAGACGGTGAAGCTCGCCGACTTTCGCGGCAAGAAAGTCATTCTCTATTTTTATCCAAAGGATGATACGCCAGGTTGCACATCACAGGCCTGCGGTTTTCGTGACGCATACCTGCTGATCGAGGAGAAGAACGCAGTAGTACTCGGCGTTAGCCCCGACGGCCAAAAGTCGCACGCCAAGTTTCGTACCAAGCACAATTTGCCCTTCACGCTGCTAGTAGATGAAGACCACAGCATTGCGGAGGCATACGGGGTTTGGGGCGAGAAATCGATGATGGGGCGCAAATATATGGGCGTGATTCGCAGCCATTTCGTGATCGACGCGGAAGGCCGCATCGTCCAGGCTGAACTCAAAGTCAGCCCCGCCGACAGCGTACAGCGCGCCATCGCCGCGATCGGCGAGTGACCCTTACACGGGCGTTACGCACCACAAAATACAAGCAGAAGGGTGCAGCGCACTGCACCCTTCTGCTTGTATTCAGCGCCGCTTAAGACCGCAGTCGCTACACTTATACCGGGCTGCGGCGGCCCGTGAACATACGCGCAATGCCGATAACCAGCACTGCGCCGAGCAAAGAAACGATCAGCGTTGTAAGGTTGAAGCCCGTCGTAAGATCGACACCCAGAAAAATCGAGGTCAACCAGCCGCCGACAGCCGAGCCAACAATGCCGAGCAGAATGTCGACATACCAGGGGTAGCTGCTTTTCATCAGGAAACCGGCCAGCGAACCGACGATCAAGCCCATCAACAGCCAGAGCAGAAAGCCCATCTGGAATATCCTTTCTAAAAAGCTGGCGTCACTGCACGAGGGAATACCCGATCTTAGCGCTTGCGCAGCGATGTCTCGGCCAGTTCGCGCACCTTGTGTAGGGTATTCTTCACCATCAACGTATCGCCCGGGTTGCCGCTCGCCACGAAATCCCCGAGAAAGCCACCAGGCGGGTCGAACTCTAAGGCATAACGCAGGCGGGCGTCGTTCTTGCCCATGCCGAGGAAGCCACCGGCACGGTCGATATCGAAGGTGTGAGTGCGCTGATCATCGCCAGCGCGGGTTGCAAAGGCGATCACCATCTTGTCGGCATCAAACATCAGCACCGTTCCCGTGCCTGTCGTGTTGTCTTTGCGCCACTGGAAATTCATGCCTTGATGCACAGCGCCGGCCTCGGTAACACTTTCCATGCCGGGGAACCAGAGTGGCCATCTCTGCGCATCGCTGACGATCGCCCAAACCGCTTCTGGCGGTGCATCGATGTCGACATGCTGATCGAACTTGACAGCCATTGCTGTTCAACCTCCTGCCCTACTCGTTGACTTTGCCACTTTAGATGTCCGCTGCAGCTTTATCATACATCGCACGTTATGAGTTTGCAATTTCCGTACCAGGCATATGTAGCGACATTTGGCGCACTTTATGTAGCAGCACGAGCCTTCCGCCGACAGTGTGCATCGGGTATGGTGACTTTGCACCAAATATGGGTAGGTACTTACGCTGGTGGAAGCAGTGGTGCTGCTGCGGCCACTGCTTCCACCAGCGCTTTACAATTGAGGAAGAGGCCATGTTTGAGGAAAATATCCCCGGCTGCGCTCGCGATTCAGATCGCCGGGCAGGCGGCGGGGAGGCACCGGTAGGGCTGGTGCGATACCAGCTCAAACCATATAGCTACGGCCCGTCGCGCCAGCGTCACCTCGGCCACAGCAAAGCCTACTATGTTGTCGCTGGCGCGCTCGCAGTTCATTATGGCGACAACACTATGATGATGCACGAGGGCAGCGCGCTGCTCATTCTGCCAGGGGTGGAGCACCGCTGCTGGAATCCAACGGCTGCCACAGCGCATATTTTGCTGATCTATATACCTGGCGGCAATAGCGAGCAACTGGAGCAATTAGCGGCGGAGATAGCGGGTGGATGAGGCTGCGGTTAAACCGCGAGCGGCGCGCTTGTCGTATCTGTGCAGTTTAAAAACGCTCCGAAGAACAGCAACGTTCGAGCAGCACCGCGACGCTTGTCGTGCGACCGCGCTGGTAAGCGGTAACATACTTCGATGTTGAAGCCATGCGCTCGGCTAGCTCGCAGAGCTGCCCGTTCACCAGGCCTGCGCCGGGCGTTTCGGCCAGCCGATTGGTGCTGCGATAGACATCGTAGACACCAAGCGCCAGGCCGGCCAGTTCAGCTCTAGCGTGCAATCCGGCCTGCGCGGCCAGCACCGCAATCGCATTGGCAACAAGCAAGGTATAGCGTTGAGCGTACAGCGCTGGCAGCGCCGCGCAGACATGCTGCATGCCGCCAGCATCTTCGCGCAGTGTTAACACCAGCGCCATACCGAGCTGGCCACTGGCGATAATCAACTGGTCGTTGTGCTGCAAGGCCAACTTGTATGCGCTGCGAAAAGCAGCAAAAGCGGTGTCGTAGTCGCCCTGATAACAAGTGACATAGCCCATATTGCAGAGAATAGCGCCCTCGCGATGGATGTTGCCAAAGCTGCGATGCAATGCAAGCGTCTCGGCGAAGTAGTCACGTGCCAGAGCAAAGGCGCGCGCGTCCATCGCGGCCAGGCCACCGACGTTCAGCGCGATCGCCAGGCCTTCGTCATCGTCTACTGTGCGGTGCAGTGCGATCGCCTCTTCGGCGCAAGCCAATGCGTGCTCGTGGTCGCCGATCATATGCAGCACGGTGACGCGGGTGGCGAGCACGTAGCCACGCGCCGATGCACTGAGGCGGGCGCGCGCGAGAAAGCGCCCGATCCAATCGAGCGCTTCCTCGAAATGGCCCCGGATGGCCCAGTAGTAGCGCAGCGCAGCGCACAATCGCGCGCCGGTCTCGTAGGCATCACTTTCGAGCGCGTAGCGCAGTGCGCGCGGATATTATCGATCTCGGCGTCTAGAATTCCGTGCCAGCGCGCATCGCCCGAGCGATTGAACTCGGCGTAGGCCTCGGCGGCCAACGCCAGTGAGTAATCGAGGTGACGGTGGCGAGTTGCGTCGGAGGCAGCTGTGGCACGCAGCTGCTCGCCGCTGTAGAAGCGGATCAGCTCGTGCAGCTCAAAGCGCTCGCCGTTGCGCCGCAGCAGCGATTTCTGGATCAGGCTCGCCAGCTGCGGCAGGCCAGCGCGCGCTACAAAAAGCGCCGCTTCGCGTGTGAAGCCGCCGCGAAACACGGCCAGGCGCATCAACACCGTCTGCTCATCTGGCGATAGCAGTTGCCAAGAACGCTCGAAGACCGCGCGCATGGAGCGGTGCTGTGCGGGCGTATCGCGTCGGCGAGCACAAGAAAATCGAGGCTGCGCCCGATCTCGGCGACGATCTCGGCGGGCTTAGCGTTGACACCCAGGCCGCCGCCAGCTCGATCGCTAGCGGCGAGCCCTCCAGCAAACGGCAGAGCTGAGCCACAGCCGCCTGGTTCTGCGCCGTAAGCGCGAAATCGCTGTCGAGGCGCTGTGCGCGGTCGAGAAAGAGCAGCATGGCGTCTGAGAGGCGGCTATCCGTCGCCGTTGGCAGGCCGAGGCCGCCGAGATCGAAGACGCGCTCGCCGCTCAGGCGCAGCTGCTCACGTGAGGCGACTAGCAAGCGCACATGCGGCGCATTGCGCACCAGCGTTGAAAGCAGCTCGACCAGCAGGGCCTCGCCCACCAGGTGCTCGAGATTGTCGAGCAGGAGCAAGATCGGCGCGGCATCAAGCGCGGCGACCACACGGCTGATCAGGGGCGCAGCGCCGTGCAGCGGCACCGCCAGCGCCGTAGCCATGGCGCTTAACGCCGCTTCGCCGTTCTCAACACCGGCAAAGGTCAGCATCAGCACAGCGCCATTGTATTCAGCGCGTAGATCAGCAGCGACCTGCAGCGCCAGCCGCGTTTTACCGAAACCGCCTGGGCCGACAATGGTGAGCAACCGTGTCTCGGGCGCGCGCAGCCGCGCGAGCAGTGCCTTATACTCGTTTGCGCGGCCGGATCAGCGGGGTGAGCGGCAGGCTCAGCACATGCGCGCTATCGCTC
>JAAUTF010000543.1 GCA_012031775.1 Candidatus Altimarinota bacterium
CCCATGGATATTGTACTCGATACCTGCCCGACGCCGGAATGCAATCTGACGCCCCGAGACGTGCGTAGCTTGCTTGAGCGGTTAGCGACCTACCACGCGCACTTCGCGCCGGCCTTTGCTCGTTCTGACCAGGCCCGCTGGGCCGAGATCTACCTCCGCGGTTTGCTCAGCGACTGCGAACGCAAATCGATTGAACCGATGGCGTTGCACTTGGGCGTGCCGATTCGCCCCTTGCAGCACTTCATCGCTCAAAGCACCTGGTCGACAGAACCGATCGTGGCCCAGCATCAACTGCTGGTCGGCGCGACGCTTGGTGAAGAAGATGGCGCTTTCCTGGTCGATGAATCCGGTGTCGTGAAACAGGGCCAGGACAGCGTTGGTGTTGACCACCAATACTGCGGCTCGGTTGGGAAAGTCGCCAACGCGCAGGTGGGGGTCTATCTTGGCTACGCCAGTCGCAAGGGCTATACCTTGCTTGATGGCCAACTGTTTGTTCCTGCCAAGTGGTTCAGCGAGGCGTATGCCGACAAACGCTGCTCGACCGAGATGCCCACGACGCTTGAGTTCAAGAGCAAGCCTGAGATTGCGCTGGAACTGCTCGCTCGGACACTCGCGCGTGGCCACATACCTGGTCGCTGGCTGGCTGCCGATGCCCTGTATGGCAACAGCCCGGCCTTTCGTGACGGCGTGGCAGCCCTCAAGCTCTCCTACGTTACGGCCGTCTCGTGCGACACGCTGATCTGGCGCCGTCAGGTTGCTCTCCTTGTGCCTCCCTACAGCGGCAAAGGGCGCAAGCCGACCAAGCTGAAGCTCAAGACGCCCACGAATCTGCCGTATCGGGTTGAGGAGCTTGCCAAACGGTTGCCCAAGAGCGCCTGGAAGCGCACCACAATCAAGGAGGGCAGCAAGGGGCCGCTCATCTGCGATGTCGTGATGGTTCGCGTGACGGAAGCGCGAGACGGATTGCCAGGCCCGAGAGTGTGGCTAGTGATGCGGCGCAATGTGGCCGATCCGAGCGACGTGCGCTACTAC
The DNA here is from genome assembly GCA_012031775.1 of Candidatus Altimarinota bacterium. Classification (GTDB taxonomy): domain Bacteria; phylum Chloroflexota; class Chloroflexia; order Chloroflexales; family Chloroflexaceae; genus JAAUTF01. The sequence continues at coordinate 1,033 of JAAUTF010000543.1, forward strand.
CTGAGCAACGCGCCCGAGGAGACGACCGAGGCGGAACTGGCGCGCTTGCTGGGGATGCGCTGGCCAGTGGAGTTGACGTTTGAGCAAGGCAAGCAAGAGGTTGGATTGGATGCCTACGAGGTGCGGAGCTGGCAGGGCTGGCACCACCACGTGCTCCTGGTGATGCTGGCGCATCATTTCTTGGTCTGGGTACGCGTGGAGTGGAAAGAGCGAGCGTCAGCGCTGACGCTCAACCAGGTGCGGTTGTTGCTGACGAGCGTGTTGCCCAAGCCGGTCTTTGACGCCGAGCGGGCGCTCGAACTGGTCAGGCATTATCAGCGGCGCAACCACGCGGCATACCGTTCACATCGCAAGCGTACGCTCAAGAAGCTTGCTGCCGTAGCTGAGCAAGAAGCCCAAAAACGGCTGCGTTATCCTGGTCGTCCGCCCAAGAGCCATCCTGCGCCGGCTACACTCTGACGGACTTCGCGTTGTAATATTAGTAGTGCTGGTTTTAAGCTCATATCCCGCTAAGTTCGGCAGAACCCTTGTCAGAGGAATAGATCGATATTTATATAATGGAAGAGCTGATCGCCGAAAAATACGTGTAATTTTCGAACGGTATACTTCGCTGATTTCATGCATCCCACTTACCTGAAAAAACACAGTGTTTGAAAAGTCGGGCAACCTACTCAATACATCAACGGCAGATTGCCATGCCTTTGCATATGTATGTGGTTGTGCGAATTCTACATATGGGGAAAGATAAGGGGAAGTGTTTACTACAGATGCATATTTTCGTGGAGGACGTCTTCCATTTTGAAGCATCGCAATAATAGTTCTATTTCTCTCATCATCACTAACAGCTTCTAACTTACTCCAATCAACATAAGGCCCAATTTCAAAGTCCACACGAAACACCTTGCCCTCTAGAGCCAAATCCCTGACATAGACTTTTCTTATAGGAAAAAACTGAACATCTTCTTCGCTAAGTGGTATTTTATTTTTTGGCTGAACAACAAGCACTACCAATCCTTCATTATTAACAAGTTTCTTTCGTTCATTTTCAACCTTAAGTTCATCGGTCAACCACTTTTCATCATAACGAAATTGGTATAATGCATGTTCCGGCAAAGCGAGCACATTGAGTGTGTCCTGTACGTAAAGATCACGTGCATTTGATGAAAATAGGTACAACATATAAAGCCCTTGTCTTCAATGTGAGCGATTCTTATACTACAACGAGAGCGAGCTTGGGGGGAGCGCATAAACAAGCCCAAGGCAAGTGATTACGAACACAAGTACGGCATCAGATAGATGGCTCGAGATATCTTACCGGCGTCTACTCTCGATGTAGTGATTATTGATAACTTCCTGACTATACTACCGAAAATAGTTACCTTGGTGCGATCCCATAGCTCTAGAGCGGTTCTTCTGCGCCTCAAGTATAGTCGAGATTTCCTTCAATGAATCAGCTTTCCAAACAGCCCCAGGCAGCAATCGCTCCTTTTCGTAATACCAAGAATGAGAATCGACTCTCCAGGATTCGGTTGATTCCGGTTTGGTTCGTACATTCGTGTAAAGCTGTTCTCATTCTACCGCGTTGGAAAGCCATCTTCGCTGTCGCACAAACGTTTTACTCCGGGAAATCCTGGAGAGCCCCAATACTCGACTATACTATGAGTGCATGATTATAGTCATCATATCACGTGTTAATTCCCAAGCTGGATTAGTGATAAACCCTTTCGGGTCATCTGGTTTGCTAATAAACTTATCATCAAGGGTTCCATGAATTGTATAAGGTGCCATAACATTGATTGCCCCCGGAATATCTCGTACGATAAAGATTTGCGTGGCCATAGCGTTAGCTTCTACAAGCCACGGATATTCCTGTTTACTATAACCATCAGGATCTGAAGTAATGTTTAAGTGGATTTTAACATTAGGGGGCTTAATTGCTTGTGGGAGAGTGCTTATAGGAGGAGCCGATCCTCGAATAGGATACATTACATCAAGGGTTACTAACAAATCAATTTCCATGTTAAGAGCAGCTGCACTGAACGACATCATCATAGCCATATTTGCCCCATTGCTAATACCAACAATAGCAACGGGTTCATCAGGGCAATCTTCTTTTGTTTGACGCAGTTCGTGGAGGGATTGAACAAGATTTATAGGATTTTCGGACGTAGCCAAAATTGTTTTGCCTCGAATCGGGATCGTATTAGCAAATTCTGAGCCCATGGTAAAAATGTCACCATTAGGTGAGTCTCCTGGCAAAGCAGATGTAAAAGAAGAACCAAGACCTGCAAAAAAGAAGGCAATACGCCCACTCGGATCCGTCCAATTGACGGGGCTGCTGTACGCATACTGGAAGTAATGCTGGCTATAGGGCTGTTCCGCCCACCCTTCAAACGGATCCCGCACGGCAAATCGCCCTTCCCGGGTATCATACCACGCGCGCGGAGATACACGGCATCGCCGACCTGGCGTTCGCCCGTGAAGCCAAAGGGCGCAATCGCGCTGGTCTCAACGGTTCCAAAGGGTGCATACGTCGCTGTCGCAAGCGCTGCACCAGTATCGTTGAGCGTGGCGCGGACGGAGCCGAGGGCGTCGGCGAGGTACCAGGGGCCATTCACGGCGCGCAGCCGTTCATGGCCGTAGACGTAGCTTGTCGTGCCGTCGTGGAGGATCTGGCTTAGCGGGGATGCAAGGTCTTGGGTATAGGCCGTACTGTTTTCCTGCACCAGCACGCCATCGCCGTTGTAGGTATAACTCGTGCTGCCCGCGCTGGTCTGGCGGTTGAGCGCGTCGTAGGCGGAGGTCGTGGTGCCGTCGCTGAGCAGGTTGCCCGCCGCATCGTAGCTGAAACCGATCACCTGGTTCGCCGCGTTGTAGCTGCGGCTCTGCACTTGCACGCCGTCTTCCCAGGCACCCGTGCGGTTGCCCGCCAGGTCGTAGGCATAGCTGTAATCCGTGCCCACGCTCGCGTCGGCCCCCGTCAGGCGCAGCAGGCCATCGTAGGTGTAGGTGATCGTGCGCGTGCTGCTGAGGCCCGGCGGGATCACACCGACTGTCGGGGACGGCGTCGTGGTCGCCGTTGGGGTAGCGCTCGCCGTCGGTGTGCTCGTGACCATGGCCGTGGAGGGCACGACGATCAACGTGGAGTCAGTATGACATACGTTTCTCCATCGCTCATTAAACGGTAGTGTTGCTAGTGGTATTACCCTTCGACTACATTCCCATCCAGGATAGAGCGTCAAAGCTATCGTATCCACATAAGAAGTTCGTGCCGTTATGTTTTCATCATCACACAAAAGTAGAGACGATTAAGCTCTTGTTTAATCGACATCTTTTCACAAACAAACGCATTTTCGAACAAAGAAGTTAAAGAGAGGGCGTAATCTTCTCCTTCGTCATTAGCCACTGCGATGAGAAGAGCGCTGGAGAAAAACGGATCATGGCTCTCCAGGATTTCCCGGAGTCAGCCCTACATCTAGTAGTTCAATAGTAGTTCAAATTGAAGCGTCGATAGCCTTCCAGGTCAAGCGTGATGCGTTGGAACAAATGCTGGTGATTCGTGATGCCG
>JAAUTF010000544.1 GCA_012031775.1 Candidatus Altimarinota bacterium
CGGGTGCTGGAAGCCTTCCGCAATCTGACGCTGACCGTGGTCGAACTGTCCACACAGGTCATGCGCCATCTCACGCCGCTCTCGGAGTTGCAGCAGCGCCTGCTCGCCCTCGCGGGCGTGGGCAGTGCCTGTTATGAACGGCTGGGTGTACATTCGTCTAAACCACCTGGGTAAATCAGCGAACGGTAAGTTGATTAGTACATAATGCCACTTTTGCAAGCCCGAGATGGCCTATAGGATCTCGGCTTGACATGACAACGGTACCCGGTGGAACCAACTCCGTTCTGCTATTCTTATAACCCGCTTGTGTAATATGACGCTCTGAGTCCCATATTTCTTTTGATTTAAGTTTTCCTAAATCTGTAGGCGTAATCCATATAATGTTTCCATCCCAATAGTCAGAGAACGATGACGAAGGGGTAGAACCGCTTACAACTTCCGCAATTTCACCCAACTTCACCCACCGCCACCCTTTCGGTAACTCACGGCGCGTTTCAATGTTTTCAGCGACGGTCACAGCTGTGCTCCCCAAGATTTAAACAAGAGGCCATCACAGGGCCAAACGAGCGCTGCTCATACGCTTCGCCAGAATATGGCCTATTCCTCATTCACAACCTTGTTCCACCCCTGGGCAACTGCAAGATCGCGCAGCTCGGCCTCGAATGCGGCGAATGCGGGCAGGACTCGCTGTGGTCGGTCGTCAAATTGCTGGAGCCGATGCCCATTCAGGCCGCTGGCCAGCCGTAGCAACTGGCGTAACGTCTCCTTAGGGTCGGGCAACCGCTCCACTCGCGCTACCTGCGGCAAGTCAAGGGCAATCTTACCATTCGGGTTGCCAGCTGCTGCCCGAATCGCCGCCTCGTCGAAGAGTAACCATGCTTCCTGTATCCGCACCGGAATCATGCATAGCGCAGGCGGCATCTGGTCGCGCTTCTTAGCGACTGCCACGAGCGCCGCGTTGATCTCAGTGCGGCGATGATCAGGCAGTTCGCGCTCAGCATCGCGGTGGATGCAGAGCAATTCGCAAGGGTACAGGTTCAGCGCCTCAGCGATTCGCTCGTCGAGTCGCTGAGGTCGGCGCGGCAGCCGACTTAGATCGGCCCACTCAGCCTGTAGCGCTACCATAATGGACTGCTGACGCAGCGCCCAGGTAATAATTGGGATGAGTGCGCGATCTGAACTGCCGTCGGCAACTAAGGTATAGCGTAGCGTTTCCATCAGGAATGCTCGAACAGCGGCAGATAAGGTTGGAGATCTGGGCGATCCACCACACGCCGCTGTTTCTCCGAACGGCTCTGCGTCAGTTCTTCGGCAGGCGGCGCGACCGGGTTGAGGTAGGCCAATAGCTGCCCCTTCGCCACGTGGGGCATCCTCAAATTGGTATCACGCCAGGTACCAGGCAAGCAACTAAAGGCAACTGCACGAATAGGCTGACCGTTGCGGATAAGTTCCCGCTGCTCGGCAACCAGCAAACTATCCTCAGGCAGCTGTTGCACAACCGTAGGCGAATGTGTATTAACTATCACCTGGCGCAACGGATTATCGGATGCTACCGGCAAGCGCGTGTTGACCGCCATATCTTGCAGCAGTTGGAGCATTGCCCAATACAGGTGAACGCGCCGAAACTCACATCGACATCAACTAGATTTTTGAAGCCCTTTATCTTTAGGCGCGTCAGCATCTCGCCCTCACTTGTTACAAACCTCGTTCATCCACTGGTGCTCGTGCAGCTGCTTCCAGGCCAACCTGATATGTTCGCTACGAAAAGCACGTTTGCGCTCGTTCCAGGCGTGGATGCGTTCGGCGGCACAGTGCGCATCAGTACGGGCGCGCTGGTCTTCCTGGGCGACCCAATGCACCGACGACAGCAACTCAACGCCGTAAGGTGTCTCGTAGCCAGCGATGAGATCACTGACACGGGCCAGCCGCTCTTTGGTATCGGACTGCCGGGCGAGCACAGCGTGGGCCTCGTCTCGTGCCTCTGGCATCAACCGAATCGAAATATCCCGACTCCGATCGCCGTAGCCGCGAATGAAATGCCCCTCCATGCGCTGCAGAACGTGGTGCAGCGTCTCAGCGTAGGGGCCATAGCGCTGTTTGGCAAATTCCAACTTCAGCGGCTCGCCGGCGACCTGGAGGAAGTAGGCGAGCTTCTGAATTTCCAGCATTGTAACGCGGTAGCCAGGCAGAGCATATTGCTCAATCAGGCCCAACACCGCCGCTCGTGCGGGCGTCATGTTGGGGCGTTTCGTCGCCACGCGCATCATCTCGGGCTCAGGGGCACCGTCAGGGCTATAGAGCAGCACCTGCACCTCAGGCAAGGCTGCGAATGCCGTCTCGATCTGAGGGCGAACCTCGTCCCAATCTAGACCACCATTGCCGCAACCGAGCTAATACCGCGTTCGCGCACCACAGCCACCAGCGCTGGCAGGCCCGCCGTAATATCCTCCATCCTGGCCTTGCCTTGCCAGTGGCGCTTGGTGGGAAAGTTGATGATATAGCGCGGATGCGAAAGGCGATGGGTCTGCACTACCAGCATGTGGCCCGGCTGCACCTCACCACGCTTACACGCCGCCTCGTATGCGCGAAAGTTTTCCGGATACGCCTGCTTAAACTGGAGCGCAATACCCTTACCCATCACGCCGACCGTGTTCACGGTGTTCACCAGGGCTTCAGCATCGGCTTCCAGCAGGTTCCCCTTTGTGTGAATAATCATCGCAGCGCCTCCGCTTAGTAATACCAGCCCTGCCGTACGGTCACGATGGGCTGGTGCGCCGCTCCATCCAGAATGGTACGCACCCGGTCGGTGATCTGACGGTTGATCACACCGATCTCGCCGATCAGCTCCCAGGCGAAGAACTGGTGAACCAGAAACTCAGCCTGACGTCGGCGCTTCCGATCGCCGTCCTCGTCGGTGTCGTGCCAATACGTTTCCCTCATGATAGCCCAATCGACAGCAGAAAGAAAGCGCAAATCGGTGTAAAATTCTGTCAAAGTGATTTCAGCATGGCCTTCTGTGAAGGCCCAAACGCAGCCCGAGGCGGCAACAGTTTCGGCTTCTGCGACAAGATGAAGTACACCGCCATGCCCACCCTCATAGCCCTCGACAAAGCCACTGTGGATCGCGTAAAGCATCGGCGAGCGCGGCGCAAAATAGAAAGGCACATAATCAGCGAGTGTGCCACCGACTGCACACGGCACCTGGCGTTGCTTACGCCGCTCTTTGATATGCTGATACGCGATACCCAATGGGGAGCGGCCACGAGCAATAATCTGTGCGTCGCACCAGAGGCCACCTGCTGCGATCATCGCATTCAGGTTGCGCCCATGAGTGATGTGGTAAATTGGCGTCATCAGCTACACCGTGAACAGGCGCTCTTTGGTCTCGCGTAGCACATCGAGTGGTTTTCCAGCAGCTTGAAGCGCTTTCAAACCGCCTGCTCGCTTCACAGCAGGGGTGTTGAAGATTTGAGGATTCTCTAGCTCCTCAATACCAGCTTTCGCGAACTGGCCCGTCAGCGCCCTTACAGTTGCTGCGGTTGCCGCTGGCATGCTACTCAGCCAATTAGCGTGTTTGTACACGAACGCCTCAGCCCGCTCCTCGCGTGTACGCGGCGCAAGCCCGTAGCCCAACTCGGCCAGCACATCATACAGATCGCATGCTTCCATCCCATCAAGCACACGCACCAGTACAGCCGATTGTCCACCGTCAGGTAGTGCTGCGAGCAGGTTATTGCGTTCCACAGCCTGCACCCAGAAGGCACGGAAGGCATCGAGTGTCGGTGCCTCAGCCAGGAGCCGCTCAGCGAGTTGCTGTTTATACACATCGAGCGGTACCGGCATCGCTTTGCCGTCAACCAGAGTAAGCACAAGCCGTCCAGTTGCTGTCACATGCACATCAAAACCGGCCACCTGTACAATCAACTCGCGCTCCGAATCGTCGTCGCCAAAGGGGTCGTAGGGCACCTCTGCACCGCTGCTGGCGAGCTTGCGTAGCTGCGCGGGCGACGTGATAAATTCCTCACCAAACAATCGGGTGGCGTTGGTGTAATCATGGACACGAAACATGAGTTTGCCAGAAGGCGTATCGAGCCGGGTGCCGCGACCGACCATTTGGTAGAACGTGATCGGGGAGCGAACATAGCGGAAGAAGACAATATTACGCACCGCAGGTACATCTACCCCTGTCGTCAGCAGATCAACAGTCGTCGCGACAAAGAAATCTCGCGAGCTACCACGCAGATCAGCCAGGTAATCGCCACCATTGCTCGCAGCAGTGCATTTGAACGCATAGTGCTCGGCCGGTTCCTGGCCGAATGTCTGGCACCATTCCATATACAGATTCTGCATCAGGGTAGCGACGCGCTCAGCGTGCAGATCGCGCACGCAGAAAATGATCGTTTTCTGATGTGGCCCACCGCTCGCGATCAATTTATCAAACAGGTCGCGACACATCGCCTCGATTCGATCGGGAAGCAGCAGCCGATCCTCGAAGTCAGTCTTCTACAGCGATGAGCACAACGATTGAGCTTTGTTTGGGGTGTTGTGGGCAGCTTCGCTGCCCACAACACCCCAGACGTATGGCTCAAT
>JAAUTF010000545.1 GCA_012031775.1 Candidatus Altimarinota bacterium
CGGCCGTACCGGTTGCATCGGTATGGCGGCAAGCACGCGCCCATCGGCCAGCGGCAGCGGGTCGCGGTACAGCCCAGAGTGATCTCCGCTCGGCGCATCGTCGGGCGCGCCGTATCGGGATGGGTGATCGGCGTGATCACCATCTCGTCAGCGTTCAGTTCTAGCGCGCCGCTCAGCGTGACGATCTGGCCGCCCGAATGGCTGCCGAACTCGCGCGCGTAGGTGGCGTAGTAGCGCCCGGGTTTCGGTCGCGCTCTCACGAATATGGAACAGCCCGCCATCGTCGCGCACAATATAATTGCTTGGCGCGATCGCTGCCGGAGAGATAGGTCAGGTTGGGGTCGTCGGTGAAGCTGGGTTCGGTATAGATGCCGAATTCCTGACGCCCGATGTGGTTGAGCGTCTCGGCCTCGGTGCCATCTTCGTTGATCTGCCAGGGGCTGAAGAGGTTGAAGGTATGTCCAGCGAGATTGCTGTTCTCCGGCATCGCCGGGCTATCTGGGCGCGGCTCGGGGAAGTATTCGGTGCGCCGATTGAAGGCGTAGGCGGCATTTGCGCTTTCATCGGCGTAATTGAAAGTACCGTAGGGGCAGTTCGCCGCCGCCACTCTCCATATCGGCGTCGGCTCCTGGTCGCGCTGGAGATGATCCCAGCGGGTGAAGATCACGCGCCCGTAGCTGTCGATGCTGGGCGTGAAATCGCCCGAGGGCGCGTGATCGAGCAGAAAAAGGTCGCCGCTGCCCGGGTCGAGGCTCCATAGCCCGCTGGTGATCGGCGTCAGTTCGTACTCGTCGAGCTGCGGGTAATGGTGGCGCTCGCCGCTGCGCGGGCGATCGCTGACGAAGATGATGCGGTCATCGGTGCCGTAGATCGGGCTGAGGTTGTTGAACTCAGCCGGCTGCTGGGGCACTTTGCTGATAACCGGTGTTTCGTTCTGGCCGAGGTTGCGGATCTCGTAGAGCTGCCAGTAATAGCTGCCAAGCTCATACTGGCGCTCGGGCGCTCCCACCACCATACTGAAGATCGCCTTTGTGCCGTCCCAATGCACGGACGGGTCGCGCACGGCGATCGCATCGGCCCCTTGCAAGCCATCTGGGGCGCTGCTGCCGAAACCGGCGGCCGCTGTCAGGTTCTTCAGCGCGCCATCGGGGTAGCGGATCCAGAGCGCGCCGCCGCGCGGGGCCGAGTTGATGTCACCGCGATGATTGGCGAAGGTCGAACCGATGGTGGCGAAGTCGTCGGGGTTGGGCACTTGGGTGATGAAGAGGATCGGATGGGGCAGGGTTGGGGCCGACTGGGCGACCACGGAGACATGCTGGCGGCTGAGCGACAAACCGCCGCCGAGAATCAACAAGCAGCACATGGCGAAGGGCACAATAGAACGATGATAGCGCATAGAACCCTCCTGATGATGAACCTTGCCGTGAGTCTACCACTGCTGGTCTTTACGTTGCTTGGCCGACACAGGTTGCACTACCAGCGCGGTGGATCACAGTGCCATCATGATAGCAGGGGAGGGTCGACAAAAAGTTGACATGCCTATGCCGGAGGCTGTTCTTTGGCGCGGAGGGTCCGAATATGGCGTGCATAAGGGTTGCTCATACGGCCCAGAAGGTGAACCACACCCCTTTAAAATGTGGCGGGCCAAATGGTATCGGCGCGCTGCCCGCTGTGTTGAGCACGTAGAGCTGTGATGTGCAGGTCACGCCGCTGCTCATCATGATCGTTGAGCACTTTCCATCGAAATCTCCTACCGCCAGGAGACGCTGCCCGTCGGGCGACCAGCTGAGCGCCGCGATCGTCGGCGGCTCTTGCGCAGCGGTGCTGTGCGTGCATCAGCCTGCCGGCGGGCAATAAGTCGCGCAGCTCTCCAGTCACTAGGTCGACAAGATAGATCGTTCAGGGCGTTGCTTGGTGCTCACGTGTGCCGTTGAAGGCCGCCTGGCGGCCATCGGAGGCCAGGAAGAGGCTACGTGTATCAGGGTTATGTTCGGCCACTTGTTGGCGCGCAGAAGCGGTACTGCATCAGCACCTGGTAGCGCCTGGTAGAGCGCCTCTTGCCCATCGGCGCTGCGTGCGCCAAAAAGAATGGCCCCGGCAGGGGTGAAGGTCGGGACAGCGCCAATCAGAGCTTCGTCGTGGCTGAGCACGCACACTGCGCCAGTGGCCAGGTCGAGCACATGCGCACGGGGCACCTGAGCTTCATCGGCGCGGGATACCGCTACGAAGGCGAGGCGCTGGCTGTCGGGCGACCAGCGCCGGTAGCGGTGCCACGCCCTTAGCGATCCCAGTGCTACGTCAACGCACAATCTACAAGCTGCCCTCTGCTAGCGGGAGCGACGCGCGGTGCTGGGTCAGAAACGCAGCCAGCACGCAGCCCACGCTGAGCGCCCAGAGCAGCGTATGCAGTCCAAAGAGTAAGTTATACACAGTGGCACCGCGCAGAACGGATAGCAGGTACAAAGCTAGCCCTATTCCGGCATAGCTGGCTGCCGGGTAGCTGATAAGGCCAGCTCCAAGCCACCAGGGCAGCTTCAGCCATGTCCGTAGCACCAGCGCCAGCAGGCCCAGGCCGCCCAGCACCTGTAGCACCGTGAAGTAAACGATGAACCAGTAATCGACAAGATTCGGGTTCGGCGGCGTCAGAAACCAGCGCAGCAACAAGGCGCCATTGCCAACGAGTAGGAGCGTCGTCAGCCTAAAAAATAGCGTGCGGCTAAGTATCCTCATAGGTGCCCTCCAGCGCCAATCTTTAATCTGCCAGCGGGCGCGCGCGCGGCCATCGTTTAGAAACGAAGCCAGCATGCCGCTTCCACAGAGCGTCCAGAGCACACATGCAGCCCCTCGAAGCCGCCGGGAAAGGTGCCGAGGAGGTCATAGACACTCGCAGTGTGCGGAACGAATTGCAGGAGCGGAGCGCAGATCATCAGTGCATAGGCCAGCGCCGGGTAGGCGACCAGGCTAGCACCGAACCACCAGGGCAGGTTCAGCGCTTTACGCAGCGCGAGCGCCAGCACACCAAGGCAGCCCAGCCATGGCATGCCGATGAAATAGATGATAAACCAGTAGCCAACCCGATCCGGGTTCGGCGGCGTTAGAAACCAGCTGAGTATCAACGCGCCGTTGCCGATGAGCACTACGCTTGTTACTCCATAGAATAGTGTGCGGCCTTGCGTCTTCATAGAAAAGTCCCTAGTGCAGTTCCAAGCGACATGTTCGGCCATCGCCGGTATAAAAATGGCGTCCTAACGCGGCGGAATAATCTGCAATCTGCAATCTGCAATGGCACTCGTATTAAGCGAGGCGGCGTCGTGCGCTGCGTAATAGCGCACGACGCCACAGCCGTTCCTACTCGAAATCTATCTCCCAGCTGGCGTCGAAGTCGTCTTCGGTAGTGTTATAGACAAGCTCGGTCTGCGCGCCCGCCCGACCAGCACCACCGGTCGTTCCACCAGCGCCCGCCCCAGCTCGTCCAGCTTTCCGGCTCGCAGGAGCCGATGCCGCCCGCCAGCCAGGCCTCGGCTGAAAGTTCCTCCACCGATGGCGTACGTTCGTAGGTGAAAGTGATGTCGCCGCGCGCGCTGAGCACTTTCAGGTAGTTGGTGTGAACGAACATGCCCATCAGTCCGCCGTAGTACTGGCCACCAGCCTGGTTCGACCAGTACCAGCCACCGAGCGCGCGCCGCCGTTAACGGTCAGCACCTTGGCTATTTTGCGATTACCCTGGGTAACATCGCCGTAGAGCCGCACGTAGCCGCCCTTAAGCAATGTGGTCGCCTGGTTCTCACCCGGTGCCGCCGGCACGATATGCAGATGGTCTAGCACTTCCGGGAAGTGACTCTGCAAGATCGGGCTGTTCGGGTCGATGCTGCCCGCCAGCACCTGGCCGCCGAAGGCACCAGCGCGGAAGGGCACGAAGTTCCACGAGGCTTCCAGGTTCAGCCCGATGTAGCGCAGGCTCTCACCGCCGAGGCCGAACGCGCCCGTCGCCTCGTTCAAGCTGATGTTCCACATCTCGAAGTCGTGCAGCAGGTCGATGTCTTTGTGCAGGCCCAGGCCGGCTTCGATCGCCTGTGTGCCGGGGTTGTACAGGCCGGTCACGTCGAGCGCCAGCTCACTGCCCGCCAGGCTGCTCTGAATATTCACGCCTTCCAAGATGTAGTCGCCATAGCGACTGATCATCAGGCTCAGCAGATCGGCTGAGAAGATCGGCTGCGGCTCGTCGTTGTCTTGCACGATCAGCTCAGTGGCGAGCTGAAAGGCTTCGAGCTGCATGCCTAGCCCAATGCCGTCGACCTCGACGTGGCCGCGCATCTTGTTGAAGTCCACGCCACGCGCCTCGATCGCGCCCATTGTGCCGCCGCCGAACTCGTTGCTGTCGGCAGATCCTGCTCCGGCTGTGTATCGTAGGCGTTCAGCACCTGCGTGGTGATGCGGAACGTCGGCGAGGCATAATCGGCATAGGTCGACCAGACGGCGGGGGCCAGGTCGCCGTAGCCGTTGGCGGCAGCCGTGCTCATCGCCAGCTGATCCGCCCAGCCGTCGAGCGTTGCTGCGTCGGGCAAGGCAGGGCTCGCGCC
>JAAUTF010000546.1 GCA_012031775.1 Candidatus Altimarinota bacterium
TTGCATAATGCCCGATGTGCATTCAAGCAAATCTTAGCAATCTGGCCTTAGTTCTGGGGGAATGCCCCCGTCCCTTCGGACAACTTCTGCCAACCCGCTGGTTCTGATTTATGATTGGTGAACATTTCAAAAATTCCTGATGACTTCAGCTATCGCCATTCCATCAACTTCGATTGTCCTAGGGTTTCATGCCCTCTCGGATCCGATCCGGTTGCGGGTGTTGGATCTGTTGCGAGACAAAGAAATGTGCGTCTGTGACTTAGCCGAATCCTTGGCCGTCGCTCAATCGAAATTATCCTTTCACCTCAAAGCCCTCAAAGACTCTGGCTTGATTCGCGGACGGCAAGAGGGACGTTGGATCTATTACAGCCTGAACCTGGCGCAGTTTGTCGAATTGGAGCGCTATCTCGCCGAGGGCTACTCCCCGCGCGAGGCCGCCTACAAGACCATGAACGACAGGCCAGGACACGTGCATCGTCATCTCGGGCGAGAGCGGCAGCGGCAAGACCACACTCACCGCCGGCATGATTGCCGCTCTCACTGCGCGAGGCTTGACCGTTGCGCCATTCAAATGTGGGCCAGACTATATCGACCCAAGCTATCATGCACTGACCGCCGGTCGCCCCTGCCACAATCTTGATTCCTGGCTCGTGCCGCCCGAACAGATCCCCGGCATCCTGGCGCGGCGTAGCGTGGGCGCCGACCTGGCCGTTATCGAGGGGGTTATGGGCCTGTTCGATGGCTATGCCGGCGACGATGATACGGGCAGTAGCGCGCAGATCGCTCGTCTTACCGGGACACCGGTGGTGATTGTGCTCGATGTGCGCGCGATGGCGCGTACGGCCGCCGCCCTTGTCGCCGGATTGCGCGACTTTGATCCGCGTATTCAGGTCGCGGGTGTGATCCTCAACCGGGTGGGTAGCCCACGGCATGCGCAGATGGTCACACGGGCAATTGAGGATGGCACAGGCCTGCCGGTGCTGGGCGCACTCCAGCGGGACGAGACGATCGCGCTGCCGGAACGTCACCTCGGCCTGATCCCCACGGCCGAGCTAGGCCGCTGGCAAGCATGGATTACCGAGGTGCGCGCCCGTGTTGAGGCCGGGGTCGATCTGGATCGGCTACTTGAGTTGGCACGTACAGCTTTGGCTCAGGGAGCAGGGGTCAGGGGTCAGGGTTCAGGGATCGGGTATCAGGGGTCAGGGATTAGGGCTCAGGGATCAGGAGTCAGGGATCAGGAGTCAGGAATGCCAGCTTTCTAATCACCGCCCCCTGGCCCCAAATCACCCACTCCTGGCCCCTAACCCCCGGCCTCTGGCCCCTGTGATCGCTGTTGCCCGCGATGCGGCGTTTAGTTTCTTGTATGAGGAGAACCTGGATCTGCTGTGCGCCGCTGGGGCTGAGATCGCTTTCTTCAGCCCACTCTCCGACAGCGCGTTGCCGTCGGAGACAGCTGCGATCTACCTGGGCGGCGGCTTCCCCGAGTTATATGCGGCGCATCTAAGTGCGAACACAGCGCTGCGTGCGGCAATCAGCGCCGCTGCTGCCGACGATCTGCCGATCTACGCCGAGTGCGGCGGGCTGATGTATTGTACTGAGGCGCTGATCGATCAGGAGGGCCGGCGGCATCCCATGCTCGGCCTGCTGCCGGGGCGATCGGTCATGACGCCGCGACTAACATTGGGCTATCGCACCGTTCGCGTACAGACCGACAGTTGGCTCTGGAACGCCGGCGAGACAGTGCGCGGCCACGAGTTCCACTATTCGGTCGGGGAGGATCGACCGGCAGCTATTCCGTGGTTGTACACCTGCCAACCCGATGCCTTTCGACCTGAAGCGCGCCCGGAAGGTGCGCAGCAGCGCAGTGTACTCGCTTCGTATGTGCATCTGCATTGGCTCGCTTGTCCGCAGGTGGCAGCCCGTTTCGTGGCGGCTGCACAGCGCTATTGGGCAAGGAGGAAGACATGTCACGGCGTACCTGGCATGGCTCGCCGCGTGTGAGGCCGATGGGCGGCGGCGGTTGATCAACGACCGGGCAGTGATCGATACGGGGTTTATCAAAGCGCAGCTCTGGCAGGTAGTGGAACACGCCATCCGAGCACAGGCGCAACACCTGGGGAGCGCCCTCGCAATAGAGGCAAGCGATGAATGGGAGGCAGGCACGATCTCTCTTTCATTCATTAGTGGACGGGACGGTTCGGTATCGGTCAGCGTCATGCACGTTGCACATAGGTGGTGACCCGGAAGCGAAACCGATTATTGCGGCGCAATTTCTACCCTCTGTGTAATCTGCGGATGGCTTCGCCTGATCCAGCGCTACGCTTTGCGCTTGCGCGCATGGCTGAAGATGCGTGTTGCCGACCAGATCAGAATAATGCCCAGACCGACTTTCAGGACGGACGAGGGCGCAATGCCCACCAGCAACCCGCCGATGATTGCGCCGATTACGGAGCCGATGCCCATCGGGATGATCGTCTGACGCATGTCGCTGCGTGCGGCGTAGACGCCCTGACCGGCATAACGCACCACGCCCATCAGCACGGTCGGCAGGCTAATCAGCAGGCTGGCCGTCCCGGCGACCTTGATCTCGGCGCCGTAGGCGAATACCAGGGTGGGAATGATCAATTCGCCGCCGGCAACGCCGAGCATACTGCTCACCAGGCCAATCACCAGGCCGAACAGCACGCCGGTGATCGCGCGCCAGAGCGGATCGTCGGGCACCAGTGCCGGGATCTGGTTCGGCAGAAAGCCCTCGATAATCAGCAGGCTGCCGATCACCACGAGGAAAACCAGGATGATATGTTCCAGCCGCTCGTTGGAGAGTTTCCCGACCAGTCCTGTACCGACGAAGGCGGTGATCAGCGCCCCGGCGATCATCGCACCCATCGGCAGCAATAATGGGGCGATTGGGGCGAAGCTGATCGTACCGCCCCGAATGAGCAGCGAGGCGATCACGGTGATCAGGCTGATGGCGACATTCAGCGCCACGGCGCGGCGCGCAAGATAGCCGAGCGGCCCGGCGAGCACCGGCAGGCGAAACTCGGCGCCACCCAACCCGATCAACCCGCCGAGTGTTCCAATCGGAATCGCAATGCCAAACGCGTACCATGGACGACCGTGGGCGGTTTCGGCAGAACGCGTCGGCGGCTGTTCTGAATGGGTTGACATTGCCGTTACGCCTTTCGCTCAGCGATCTTCGCTGGGGAGAATGCCGGGTTGGGCGCTGGAACGAACCGTATCGACCCGGTGGATCTGCGCTGCGAACCAGCCGATCTGCGCATTGGGCCGATCGTCGAAGTGCGGCACATAGGGCTTGATGTCGAGCAAGCGGCGTCCCATTGAGCATATCAACGTCGGCAATCTGGAGTCGTGTTCCGGCTACCCCAAGCAGGCGTACGGTGGACAGCCCCAACCCGTTCGGGCGTTTGGGCGAGCGCGTCGCAAACACGCCGCGCGGCTGTGGGTCTAGAAACGGCGTTACTTCGAGGGTCGGCGCTTCCATCCGATGTAGATGATAGATCAGGATCAGGTGCGAAAATCCGTCAATATCGCGCAAACCTGCGGCAAATGCGGGATCAAGCTCGATGACGCCCTGGGCGTTGCTTGCGGCAACTGCCTGGATCGGCATGCCTTCAAATGTGGTGAACGGCGTGCGGATTACCCCAATCGGGGTAAGCGTTATTGGCTCCATGGGTGTCCTCATGCGTTTTTCGGGAGGGGCTTGTTGAGCCGAAGCTACCGCTGGGCGATGCTTCGGGCTTACGGAGTACTGCCGTCTGCCGCCTACGGCAGAGCATCAGTTTACGCCCACGCGTTGCTTGAGCAGCACTTTCACCAGCGCGAGGATGCCAAAGGAGATGACCAGCAGGATGACGGCGAGCGTAAGCGCCTGGTTCAAATCGCGCTCGAAACCGAGATAGATCGCCAACGGCATCGTCTGCGTGCGCCCCGGCAAGTTGCCCGCGAAGATGATCGTCGCGCCGAACTCGCCCAGTGCTCGCGCCCAGGTCATCACCGCGCCGCTGAAGAGCTCCGGCCAGGCCAATGGCACGGTGATCAGGCGGAACACCTGCCGCGCATCGGCCCCGTCGAGGGCTGCGGCCTGTTCCAATTCACGGTCAACCCCGCCGAACCCCGTGGTTGCCGCCTTTACGAAATAGGGCGCGGCGACAAAACACTGCGCCATCACCACGGCGATTTCAGTGAATGTGATCGAAATTCCAAGCTCCGCAAGGGGAGCACCCACCAACCCCCGGCGCCCGAAGGCAATCAGCAGCGCGATGCCCGCGACAGACGGCGGCAGTACCATCGGCAGGTCGATGAGCGAGTCAATGAGCGTTCGCCCGCGAAATTGGCGGCGCGCCAGCACATAGGCCAGCGGCGTCCCGAGCAGAATGGAAAGCAGCGTGGCGACCAGGGTCGTAGCCAGGCTAATGGACACTGCCTGGTAACGACCGTGCTCGTAAGGATCTGACCTATAGCGGTGGGCACCACGATTGAGCTTGTGGTATGCTGATTGCGTATGAAAGCCTATTCTCTGGATTTACGCGAGCGCGTGTTGTCCGCCCTCGACC
>JAAUTF010000547.1 GCA_012031775.1 Candidatus Altimarinota bacterium
GTTACCTGCCGTGATGATGCCCAAATCGCGGCAATACCTGACGGCATCATCCCAGCCGTCGAAGGCCAGCGCTTCGCCAGAAATGATGCCCATCAGCACCCGCCGCACCCGATCCTCCTGGATTTTATCGGTCCAGGCTGTCCAAGTGAGTCTGGCGCTGCTCAATCAGCCGCTCTTTGGCCGCTTCCACCAGGTCGGGCGTAATTGTCCGGGTGTGGTCGTTCTTCAGGAGCTTGACCACCATCTCGTGGGCCAGGGCATTGGTGAGCCAGGGCTGGCCTCCGGAGTAGCCGTAGAGTTTTTCAAAAACAGCGGACGAGAATACCTGCCCCGTGTCCTGGGTGTGCTGGTCGAGCAGACCCCGCACCTCGGCCCGCGAAAAAACCGGCAGGAAAAAGGACTCCGCCTTGATGTTGAACGGCGAGCCCGCCCCAATCGAAGGGTTATCGGCCCGGGCGCGCAAGCGGTACTCGCGGATGTCACGCAAGCCCACCAGCGCGATGGACTGGGGAAAATTGTGTGGACGGGTCTGGAAACCGTCGCGCAGCTGCCGCAGCAGCGTTCCCAGCGCATAATAGGCCGGGCGCGGGCTCAAATCGTCGCGCACGATCGCCGCTGGCCCCCAGGGCTGCTGCCCACCGTTGAACTTATCTTCGAGCTGGAAATAGCTCTGATGCTGCACGCCGAGCGCCGCCGCCAGCACGAAACTGCGCACCATAAACGTTGCCTGCTCGTCTTCGCTCTTGGCGAACTGCGGCGCACAGGCCCCACCGCAGACGCTCCAGCCCACCTCTGTCACCCAGATCGGCTTGCCGCCGCGTGCCTGCGCCCAGCGTTCTACCAGCGCGATGCGCCCCGGAATCGTCACATCGAAGCGCTCACGCGCATTGATCAGCGTCGGCTCGTCTGGCGCGTGGTCGATCAGCCAGGGGTGGATCGAAATACCGTCGAAGCTGCTCCATCCCGCTAGCTCCACCACACGATCCATAAACGCCGCCTCGCCCACACCATCGAAGACATACACCCCGCCGTTCAGCACGGTGGCCGTCGGGTCGGCCTGCTTGATCGCCTGATAGGCGAGCTTCAACATCAAGGCGTAGGCACCGGGGTCGGCTTTCGGCAGCCAGGTGCCATCTTTATCCGGCTCATTCCAGATCTCCCACACAGCCACGCGTGGTGAACCGGGCGCATCGTCCACGCCGTCGCCGTCAAAGCGCTCGACCACGCGCGCCGCCCAATCGGCGTAGGCCTGCATGTCGGTGGGCGCGCACCAATACTCCGGCTGATTGGTCGCCCGTGCGTACTGTTCGCAACCTTTATCACGGAATTCCTTCGGCGTGGTGAGCAGCATGCCGATCACATCGATATTGGCCGCGGCCAGCATACCGAGGCGCTTGTCGTAGAAGGGATCGACGGCACGATCGGCACCCCACGCGGCCCAACTGATCTCTTCGCGCGTCCAGGTCACGCCGATCTCACGCGCCATACCGATCAGCGCACGCGCCTCGGCATCGCTGCGCTCGCGCCCGGTGATGTACATATTTAAGCCGAAGAAATCGGGTGCGGGCGTCTGGGCGGCAGCGGGTGTGGGCAGAAGCACGATTAATAGCAGAACAAACAAGCGCAAATAGTTCATGAGGGTGTTTACACGGAAGTGGGCTATCCCTGCTTCCACTCCACGTTTAGTAAGCCGGTCATACATTCATTATTCTCTCGATCCGGCCCCTTTTCGCACAGTTGTGACCAATAGCTAAGCCAACTCTATGTTCTCTGCACTCACAGTCGCCCCACCACCATCACCGTCATATCATCCGCTTGCGGGGCTGCGCCAGCATAGGTGTCGACTTCGCGCACCACCGTTTCGACCAGTTCGCTCGCGCTCAGGCCAGCGTTGGCGCGCAGCACCGCGATCAGGCGCTCGTCGCCGTAGGGCTCGCCAGCGCTGTTCATCGCCTCGGTGATGCCATCGCTAAACAGCACCAGTTTGTAGCCGGGCTCGACGTGTATCTGCATCACGTCGTAGCTCTGGCTGGGAAAAATGCCGATCGGCAATCCTGAGCCGTCGACCTCGCGAATGCGCTCGCCGTCGATGCTGATCAGATACGGCGGGTTGTGGCCGGCGTTAGCGTAGTGAAACAAACCGCTTTTTGGCTCTAACACACCGTAGAAGAGCGTAATGAACATGTTGCTGTCGACGTGTTCGCGCGCGATATAATCGTTGGTCAGGTACAGCGCGGCGGTCAGCGCGCCCTCGACATCGAGCGTCATACTGTGCTGGAAGGCCCATGGTGCCTGCGAGACGGCGCGCAGTAGCGAGCGCGTGAGCGCCACGAAGAGCGCTGCCGTTACGCCTTTGCCACATGCATCGGCGACGACGAAGCCCAGATGACCGCCGAGCAGCTCAATGCAGTCGAAGAAATCGCCGCCCACCGCTTGCGCACCGCGACTGAAGGCCGCCACTTGCCAACCGGCAGGTTGCGGCAGCGAGCGCGGCAAAAACGATTGCTGAATACGCCGCGCTACCGCCAGCTCTTCCTCGATACGGTTCAGCCGGATCAGCTCGGCCTGTGCCAATTGTAGCTGTTGATAGGCGTTTAGCAGCTCGGCGTTTTTGCGCTCCAAATCGTCGATCATGCGCTGGTTTGTCGCCCGCACCCGGCTCGATCCGTTGCGCAGCAAGGTGAGCGCTAACTCCGGGTCGCTAGTCAACAAACTGCGAAAATCGCGCTCCGTCAGTACCACCAATTCGCTCGCGCTCTGCGCCCGTAGCGTTGCCGAGCGCGGGCTGCGGTCGATCAGCGCCATCTCACCCACCAACTGCCCGCTGCGGAAAATATCCAGCAGCAGCTCCTCGCCGTTAAGATAGGTCAGCACCTCGAGTTCGCCTTGTAGCACAACATAACACGTGTGCCCTGGCTCGCCCTGCTGGAAGACAATCTCGCCCGCAGCGATCTGTTTCAGCTCCAGGTTGGCGGCGAGCGCGTCGATCTCGTGTGCTGGTAGGCTGCTGAACAGCGGCACGGAACGCAGAAGTTCGATCGACATATGGCTACTGCCCCTTGATCACCAGCAGTTCGTTCCACCCGCTGACTGGATCGTGTTGATAATTGAGCTGATCGGCGAATTCGCGCACGAAGAAGAGCCCCAAACCACCTACCTCGCGACTCGATACATCGCCGTCGAGCACGGGGTCGGGCGTTGCCCGCGGGTCGAAGGGCCGTCCACGGTCGCGGATGCGTACCGAAAGCGTTGTGCCGTCGCAGTCACAGTTGAGCTGAATGATATCGCGGTTGGCCTCATCGTAGCCGTACTTGACAATGTTGGTCGCGATCTCTTCGATCACCAGCCGCATAAGGTAGCGCTGCTCGTCTGTCAGCGGCAAACACGCTTCCATACTGTCGGTAAAGGCCATTAAGGTCGCGATGCTATCCCAGTCGGCGGGCACTTCGATCTGGTGCATGGCCACAGCTCCTCGTGGGACGATGGTAGTAGTGCTTGAATGAGTTTAGTATAACATGGGCGAAGAACGGGGAGAGGGATCCGATGACAAGCAGATGGAGCGACCGCAAGATCGAGGCTGTAACCTGTAACTTATAACCTAAAAAAACGGGTCGCAGCGACAGCGGTGATCAGCGTTACAATGATAATCGGTGAGAGGCGGCGCAGCCAGACGAGGATCGGGTCAGCGGAGATAATCGCTTCGGCGGCGGGAAAGTGACGGGCGAGGTGCAGCAGACCGAGTACCATAATCATTAGGGTGAGCCAAAGGCTGCCCGTCGCCAAAAAGGCAAAACAAAGAAGCAGCGAGACACCCACAATTGCCCAGTAGGTCGGCGTTTCGCTCTGCGGCGGCGGCATATAGTCTCTCCCTCATGATTCTTAAATAGCCGTGTCGGCGCTGGCAGCGAAGCCGTAAGCACCAACCCGGCCTTCTTCACCCACCCGCTATTTTTAAGCTACGGTTTTAGTATAGCACGGAAGGTGCGAGGGCCGAACCGTCTGTACCGCAAAGACGCCAGGCACCTTCTGAATTCTAACGCCTGGCTTCCGGCTTCGCACTACTGCAGCTGCCCCGAGCGCGCGCGCAAACGCCAACCCCAGGCGATCAAAAAGCGCCCGAGGCGGTCGGCTAATCTGTCGCGCCAGGAGGGCGCTGCATTAGCTTCGCTCACTTCATCGCCCGCAAACCGCGCCTGTTGCTCAGCCTCGCGCAGCAGCGCTTTGTACCGCTCTTCCTGATAGACTTGGTTACTCCACAGATCGAGCCCCATTACTGCCCCCTGCATGTACCACTATGTAGACCGGATGACAGTTGCGTTGTGTAGTAAGTTCCAATGTAGCAGTTTTGCACCCATTCTCTCTCCATCCCTCGCGCATAATTATGTAGGCCTTTTGGCTGAACTTCACGCGTGGTGAACGTCGCAGAACGCAGCGCGCAGTGTTGATATTTTTGCCACGACACGCACAAAAGGGCACGAAAGCCGACCGTTTTGGGAACCACAAAAAGCGCAAAAACGCGAAGTTTTGTTCCTGGGTTTCTAAGTTCTCACCACTCTCT
>JAAUTF010000548.1 GCA_012031775.1 Candidatus Altimarinota bacterium
TGCAGGCGCAACCTGCCGCGTCGTCGGGCGCGTGCCTCGGCCCTACAGCCCAGCCAGGATACCACTCAGCAGCGCGCCAAAACGTGGCTTGGCCGCTTCACCTGCCTCTAGCACCTCTTCGTTGGTTCGCCGGCGACCCATCGGGCAGCGCCAAATTGGTAATCAGCGAGAAGCCAAGCACCTGCATACCGCCGTGGATGGCGACGATGATCTCCGGTGCTGTCGACATGCCCACTGCGTCGGCACCGAGGCGCTGCAGCATACGCAGCTCGGCAGCGCTCTCGAAGTGCGGCCCGCTCAGCATACAATAGACGCCCTCACGCACTATCGTACCCTGTGCGGCGGCGACGGCGCGTGCTAGCGGCACAAGCGCGTTGTCGAAGGCACCGACCATCGCCGGGAAGCGTGGCCCAAGCCGCTCGTCGTTTGGCCCGCTCAGCGGGTGAAAACCGACCATGCCCGGCAGGAAGATCTGGTCGCTGATGCGCATAATATCGCCGACCTGCCAATCAGGGCGCAGCCCGCCCGCCGCATTGGTCACGATCAGCGTTTCGCAGCCCAGGCCACGCAGCACGCGCACCGGAAAGGTGACATCCTGCATACTGTAGCCTTCGTAGAAGTGGAAGCGCCCGCGCAGCACGGCAACTGGCTGGCCGCCCAGCATGCCCAGCGCCAATTCGCCACGGTGACCGTGGACGCGCGGCTCGTGAAAGCCAGGAATTGCACTATAAGGCACAACGGTCGCGCGGTCGATCTCATCGGCCAGCGCGCCGAGCCCTGAACCAAGGATTAGGCCCACCCGAGGAACCAGTGTCGTATGATGGTGGATAGTTTCAACTGCCCGCTGAATGTCTTCGTACATAGGAGAGTACAGGGTACAAGGGTACAAGTTGGGGCAGGAGCGAGTGCGCCGCACTGTACCCTGTACCCTCTCTGTACCCTCAAATTCTACTTAGTAGCTCGCGCTTCTTCGCCTCGAATTCATCCGTTGAGAGAATACCGCGGTCGCGCAGCGAAGCGAGTTCCTCGATTGTGCGCTGAATGTCGCCCGGGCTCGAGATCGGATGCGCCTGTGGCGTATGGGCCGTATCGAGGTAGCCATAGCCACGCTCGTAGTTATGTTTCGCCTCCAGCATCGCCTTCTTGAACTCGAGCGGTGCCGAGATACGATCCATCACGTTCACGCCCTCCTCGCCAGCAGCGGTGAGCACCTCGATCGTACCGAAATCGAACATACGGCCAAATACGCTCTGGCGTAGCTGAACGTCGTTAATTTTTTCCAGCGACGAGTCGGTGACCGTCTTGTTGAGCAAGCCCTGAATCTGCAACAGTCGTCGGTCGGTGACGTAGTACTCTTCCGTGCTCCAGCGCAGATAGTCGAAAAAGCTGCTGAGCAACACAAAGAGGCTGATCACAACACAGATCAACAGGATCAGCGCGTTTGCACTCATTCCGAAAAACAAGGGCTCGTTGCGGCCTTGAAACGCCATATTTGAGGCGACGCCTGCCGCTACCAAAATCGCTATCAACACCAATTCGGTGATGATATGGCTGATCAGCACGAAGATGTGCTGTCGCGCCACATAGAGAATCTGCTCGCCCGAACCAAGCAATTCGTCGATATAGGCCATCGTGGCACTCCGTATCAGGTGGCGTTACTACGCAGCGTTTCTTCGAGAAAGGCTACTGATTTCAGGTCGCGTTCAAGGACGTGGCGGAGATACGCGCGCATCAGGGTTTCGGCTTCCTGACGCACACCGACTGAGATCTGCATCTGATTGAGCACCTCAAAGGGCTGCTGCTGGAGGTAGCGCAGCAGCTTGAAGGTCGCCAACTGCACCGGCAGCGCCGCGCGGTCGGCAACGCCATCGCGCTGACAGAGCACACCGCCCAGCGTTGGGCTGAAGCGATTAGCCTCCTCGGTCAACAGCTCCTGGCAGATCGGACAACGGTGGAGCTGTGGGCGGTAGCCGATGATATCGAGCAAGCGCAGTTCATAGGCGCGCAGCACCAGATCGCGCGCTACGCCCGCATCTAAGGTGGTGAAGGTTGTCACCAGAAGATCAAAAAGTGGGCGATTTTCCTCTTGCTCTTCCGTCACTTTATCATACAGTTCAGCGATATAGTACGCACCGCCAAGGCCGCTGAGGTCGCCGCGCAACGCGCTGAAACTGTCGAGTACCTGGCTCTGGGTGATGATATCGAGATTGCGCCCGACCGCGAGCAGCAGCGCGGTGTGCGTGAAGAGCTCGATATGACCGGCGAGGCGGCTGCTCGTTTTGCGCACGCCCTTCGCCACAACGCGTCGTTTGCCGGCGGGCGTCGCCAGCACCAGCAAGCGGTCGGCCTCGCTGAAGTCGCTGCGGCGCACGATCAAGGCTTCACTTCGGTAGATACGTTCGCGCATAACTTTTTCGCTACTCTGATAGATGCAAGGCCGATGCATCTTCTTCTGCAGCCGTGCCTGTTAACATCAACACAAGTTCATCGACCGCAGCGCGTTGCTCGTCGGTAAGCATGCCGAGCAACCGTTCGAGCAGCGCCGCACCGGCAAGGTCGCCCGTCTGACGTTGTACGGTCTGCAGCGCAGCGGCGAGGCGGATAAGTTCACGCGCCGAGAAGGGCGCATCACCGGCGTGCAGCTCTTCTGCTAGGCCGTAACCGGCCTTCCGCAAGCGGGCGGCGATCGTGCTCGCCTGCGCCTCCGGCAGTGCCAGGCTTGTCTCGCCAAGCGCTTCGGCATCACGCAAGCGCAGGCGTCGGTCGCGGCGCAGGCGCGCGATCAGCAGCGGATCATCGGCATGTAGCAAGGTCACGCGCCGCAGCCGGAGGCGCCCGTGGCGGGCACCCCATTCGCGCAAACTGTAACTCACATTCGGCGGGAGTTCGTCTGCGGCAGCTTCGTGAAGCATCGCCAGGATAGCGTCGATATGCGCACCGCGATCTAGTTCGGCCTCGACACAGCTGCGGGTCAGACGATAGACAACCATGCCTGCTTCGACTTGTGCGCTGACACGCTCGGCGATACGCGCCACCTGAAAGCGTGCGAGTGGTGCAGCATCAGGCGGTATGGCGATCTGAAAGTTCGCCTGCACAAAGATTGGGCGCTCAGGAGGCAGTTGAGCCACCTCGCCGTTGAGCAGCGCAGCCGCCAGCGGCGTCAGCCGGAAGGCGTGCAGGCGGCCTGCGGCATCGTAGCCGCTGTCGCACAGCCCAAGCCAGCGCAAATCGCATTCCAGCGTTGCGCGCAGTAATGCGCCTTCCACTGCACTCCAGTGCGTAAAGCCATCGCGTGAGCGGCCGAGGCGATCACGGAGCCGCCAGCTGTCGAAGTCGCCATCTGGGCGGGCAAAGGCGGGCCGCAGCCGTCGCATCTCCTCGCAAAAAGTTTCGACCGAGAGCCAGCACTCAGCTGGTGCCTGAGCCAACATGGCGAGCACCACCCGCCGTGTATCGGTGAGATCGCGCGGGGTGTCGGCATGAAGCTGAAAGCCGAGCAGGTGACGTAACGCGTCCCATTCGCTCGCTGCCCAGCATTCAAGCAGGCGCTTGAGCCGTTCGAGGCGCGGGCGCGCCAGCCACTCGACGGCAGCGCGCGTCGGGCGGATCTGCCCATTGCTCGCTACACGCAGCACGCCAAGCCGTACAAGCGCAAAGCGGAGCAGTTCGGCCTCGCTCCGTTGCAATTCCGAGTGCTCACTCTTGCCCCATAGTTGCGCTATGTGCGCTATAGAAACGCTACTTAGCACACCGCCACGCACCAGCACCAATTTGCCCAGACGTGCAATATCGAGCAAGACAACTGCTTGCCGCTCAAGGCGCTGGAAGTCGGCGAGTTGCAGCCGTGCCGGAACAGAGACACAATCGCTGCGTAACCGCGGATCGTGTGCAGCAACCGGTGGTAGTGCGGCCAGTACATCTGTGGGAATGCGGTACCAACGCTGCTCTGCGGTAGCGACGGGCCAGAGCAGGCCGGCGATAAAGAGTTGCTCCAACGGCGATTGCGGTGGGCGCAGGCTGCGCAGATAGGCGCGCGGGCTGCTGTAGGCCGAACAGGGGCGTAGTAGCCCGAACTCGGCTTCGAGCAGCGCCGCCGGGTAGCTACCACCGTGGGCCTGAACTTTGTCGAGGACGAGCCGGGCTGAAGCTTCAAGCTGCTCAACAAATACGGCAAGCGCAGACGATACACGCTCCTGCTCAGACTCAAGGCACGCGCGCAGTGGGGCAAGCAGCGCCAGATCGGCTGGGCCGAGCCCTGCGAGCAAACTCGTCAGATCAGTTGACGAAGCAGAAAGATACGACATCTGCCATATTATAGCATTGGCCGGAGCGCGGCGCATGTTCGAGAGGATTCAAAATAGCAGGTTCAGTTCGTCACCAGTTGGCGTTCGTTTACGTCGTGCTGAACGCGAGACACTGCCGCCTGGTGCATGACCGTGTCGAGTGGAACAAACTCATCGTGGTAGAAACGACAGTGGAGAGACGCATGCATGCTGCGTCTTCTCCACTGTCTTTCTACCGCACCACGGCGCTAGGAGCGCCCACCTTCTG
>JAAUTF010000549.1 GCA_012031775.1 Candidatus Altimarinota bacterium
AATCGTTTGCTCAACACGCCTAGGTCTGTTTGGTCCACGATGGCCGCTCGCCGCAAGAGCTGTTAATAGAGGCGCGCGCGCAACATGCTGCGCTACCCAAGTGTGCGCTATCTAGCCGATAGCGTCGGCTTCGTCGCATCCGATGACGATGGCTTTCGGGTTGGACTGAGCAACGGCGACACGCTCACGGCGCAGCGCCTTCTGCTGGCGACAGGTGTGATCGACGAGCTGCCGGACACGCCGGGCCTGCGTGAGCGCTGGGGCGAAGGGGTGGCACATTGCCCCTACTGTCATGGCTATGAACTGGCCGACAGCAGGCTTGGCCTGCTCGCCGGCGGCCCGGGCTCGGCTCGACAAGGTGCAGTTGCTGCTGGAGTGGAGCAAACAGTTGACTTTCTTTACCAACGGCGCGCTTATGCTCACGCCTGAAGAGCGGGCGCGTCTTGTCGCGCGCGGCATCACAATCATCGACACACCCGTCGTGGAAGTTGTCGGTGCCGGGCGTTCGGTGGAAGCGCTGAGGCTCAGCGATAATGCGATCTTCCCGCTCGATGGCCTTTTTATCAGCCCGACAACACGCCTTGCTACGCCGTTTGCCGAGCAGCTCGGCTGTGCGATTGAGGCCGGGCCGCTTGGGCCAGTGATCAGCACGGACTCGTTTAAGGCGACTACGGTGCCAGGGCTGTACGCTGCTGGCGACGCTGCCCGCGCGATGCATAATATCAGTTTGGCGGTTGCTGATGGCGTAATTGCTGGTGCGATGATGCACCGGTCTTTGGTGTTTTAACCGTGGGCAAACCGCTGTGGTCGGTTGTGGTGGCTTCACAGTTACGCCGTGAAGCCACCACAACGACCAGATGTTTAATTCAGCGGGCCGACGACATCGACTCGATCGCGCAGGCGTTGCCGAGCAGGTTGACGCAGAGCACAGTGCTAGCGATCGCCAGCCCCGGCGCGAGCATCAGTAGCGGTGCGCGTTGGAAGTAGGTGCGTGCCTCGCTGATCATCGTGCCCCATTCCGGCGTCGGCGGCGGCAGCCCGAGGCCGATAAACGAAAGCGCGGACAGGTTCAGGATCACCGCGCCGACGTTGATCGTCGCCACAACGAGCGCAGGGCCGAGGATATGCGGCCCGATGTGGCGGGCCAACATACGCCACGGCCCGACACCGACCGCACGTGCCCCTTCGATGTACGGTGCCGCGAGCGCCTGCGCGACCTGCGCCCGATACATACGGGCGTACCACGTCCAGTTTGTTAGGATCAGCGCTACCAGCAAATTGACGAATGAGGCACCGAGCAGGGCGGTGAGCGCCAGCGCCAGCAAGACCCCAGGCACTGCTTGGAAGGTCGTGGTGATCGTGCTGATCGTACGATCAAGCCAGCGTGGCCCGGCAGCCGCCAACACGCCCAGGGTAAAGCCAATCATTGTTGTACCCAGGCAAACGATACCTGCGCCTAGCAGCGACCAGCGCCCGCCTAGCAGCAGGCGCGCCAAAACATCGCGCCCGAACTGATCGGTGCCGAGTGGGTGGGCGAGCGACGGCCCCGCAAGCCGTGCCACAATGTTCTGCGCCAGCGGATCTTGCGGCCAGAGCAACGGCCCCAGCAAGGTGGCGAGCACGATCGTGAGCAGCCCCGCCAGCGCTACACG
Source organism: Candidatus Altimarinota bacterium (assembly GCA_012031775.1). Classification (GTDB taxonomy): domain Bacteria; phylum Chloroflexota; class Chloroflexia; order Chloroflexales; family Chloroflexaceae; genus JAAUTF01. Next base: position 1,653 of record JAAUTF010000549.1, read on the forward strand.
TCCCGTCAGACTGAGGCGACGGATCGGCGGCGGTGGCTGCTCCGCTGGCCGACGAGGCGCAGCACTAAACGTTGTCGCGGATACGTGGGTCAAGCAGAATCATCCCTACATCGGCAAGCCAATTACACACCAGGTAGCAGACGGCAGCGACCATCATCGCCAGCGCCAGCAGCGGCAGATCGCCTACCAGCGCTGCGTCAACCGCCAGACGCCCGACGCCGGGATAGGCGAAGACCGTCTCCACCACAACGGTGCCGGTCAGCAGATACGCTAGCTCCAGCGTGACGGCGGTGAGCACACCAGTGAGCGCATTTGGCAGCGCGTGAACAAGCAGCGCACCACGTTGTGAGCGCCCCTTGCCGCGGGCGGTAGTGACATAAGCCTGCCCAAGCGCATCGAGCGTGGCCGCGCGTATTAGTCGTGAGACAACCGCAATGTTCGGCAGAGCTAACACAAAAGCTGGCAAAATAATACCGGCCAGCGTCGGGCTGCCTAGTGCCGGCAGCCAGCGCAGCGTGGCGGCGAAAACCAGAATGAGCACCAGGGCAATCCAGAAGCCGGGCGCAGCAGCGCCGAGCACAGCAACTCCCTGCAGCAGCCCGTCGAGCGGCCGCCGCGTTGTGCGGCTGCGATGACCCCGAACGGAGCGCGACGCTGAGCGTGAGCAGCAGCGCGACGCCAGCGAGCAATAGCGTGGCACCAAAGCGCTCGGCATACATATCCCAGACCGGTCGCCCGGCGCGATAGCTGAGGCCAAAATCCCCGCGCAACGTGCCAGCCAGCCAACCGGCATAACGCACCAGCAGCGGATCGTCGAGGCGCAATTCGGCGCGTTTGGCCGCCACCATTTCTGGTGTCGGAATATCCACGCCGCCAGCGGCTAACACAAGCCGCGCCGGATCGCCGGGGTTCAGCGCGAGTAATGTGAAGGCCAGCACGCTTACCAGCCAGAGAATCAGCAGGCTATGGGTCGTGCTGGCCAGCATCCGTACGACCACGCTTACTCTCCAAGCGCCAGTTCGGCGGTGACGAGATACAGATCGTTCGGGTTCGGCGTAAAGCCGCTCACACGGCCCTGCCGGAACGCGGTGATCAGCGGCGGGGTCGCCAGATAGATATTTGGCGTGTCGGCCTGCACCTGTTCCTGCACCTGCGTGGCAAGCGCTATGCGCAACGCCGGATCGTCCTCGGCGCGCAGTTGTGCAATAAAGCTCTCGATCTGTGCGCTGCGGTAACCGCCGTAGTTGAACGCACCGCTTTCGCTAAGCGTGATCGCCGGCATGTAGAGCGGGTCGCTCTGCACGCCCACCGAAAACATGCTCGCCTGAAAATCGCCGCCCTCGATCGTCGCGACGATATCGCTGACCTCCTCGACCGCGACGACGCAAGCCGACATCAGCGAGCATGGCCTGGATAGCGATTGCCATCTGCGTCAGCTCCGGGCGGCCAGGGTAACTGTACAGCTGAACTTCGAGCCGCTGGCCGTCTTTCTCGCGCACGCCATCGGCACCAACCAGCCATCCCGCCTCGTCAAGGAGCGTCTGGGCGCGTGCGACATCGGTGCGCTGGGCCTCCAGCAGCGGTAGGCCAAGGCTCGCCGGGTAGAGATTGACGGCCGTCTGTCCCTGGCCATCGAGCGTGGCCAATAGCAGTGCGTCGCGGTCGATCGCCAGGCTTGCCGCCTCGCGCACGCTGCGGTCGTCGAAAGGCGCGCGCGTATGGTTCAAAATGATATGGTGCATCCGCGTACCGGGAATGCTCACCTGCTCGATGTCAGCGGGCAGGCTGCGGGCAATATCGGGGGCTACATTGGTGAGCATATCGATATCGCCGCTTTGCAGCGCCAGGGCGCGCGCGTTGGCATCGGGTAGGCGGAGTATGCGGATCCGCTCTAGGGCAGCACCGCCGCCCCAGTGCTCAGCAAAACGCTCTAGCACCAGCTCCTGGTCGGTGGTCAGGCTGACGGGGCGGTACATTCCGGTCATCACGCTGATGCCGTCGACCGGAGCTTTGTGCAAGACAAAATTCCAGTTGGCCAGGCTGTAGCCGAAGTTGCCGAGCGGCTCCGGCGTTGTAAACTCGATCGTGCGCTCGTCGGCGACGAGTACCTGTGTATCAGAGGGAACGAAGGTGTTGGCATTGGGCAGGTTCGCCCAGCTACTGGCGAAAGAGTCGGCGACGGATTGAGCCGTGAGCGGGGATCCATCGTGAAAGGTGACGCCCTCGCGCAGCGTGACGCGCCAGGTACGCTCGTCGCTGCGCTCAACAGTTTCGGCCAACCATGGCTCAAGCTGTTGCTCAGGTGTCAAGCGCATCAGCGTTTCGCCCGCACCGTAAGTCACCATATTGAAGCCATTGGTGCCCTCTGTAGCGATGAGGCTCGTCGGGATGTTCAGACCTGTGCCGATGCGCAACTCGCCGGAGGCAGTCGACGGCGTGATCGCCGTCGGATCAGTAGACGCGGTCGGTGCGGGTGCGGCGATTGTCTCGGTGGTAGGAACAGCGATGGCGGTGGTGGCAGGAGCCGGTGGTGCCTCTGGGGCGGCCGGAGCGCCGCAAGCGCTCAGCAGCAAGAGCGCAGCTAGCCCCAACATACTAAAAGTACGCATCGATCCCTTCTTCGCTCAAAAGCGCTCTGCGTATGCCACAGCCACGGCGCGCACCATCGCTGTGCCGGTGGAAGCTTCATTGCAGGGCGCTTTAAATGAGATACCGTCTCATTTTATAGGTGGGGCACGATGCTGTCAAGCTAGCGGGCGAACTATCCATAACGCATAAGCGAGGGCATAGCGGGTCGTGCCCTTAGTACCCTGAAGCGTCACTCCGCTTTCGGCAGACGCCTGAGTGTGGCGCGCTCAAGCGCGCGCATATCCGAAAACGACCTTCCACCGC
>JAAUTF010000550.1 GCA_012031775.1 Candidatus Altimarinota bacterium
GCCCACGCTTGCGCCGAGCGCGACCAGCCCGCCGCCAACCTCTACCGCTAGAGGCAGCAGTGAAATCTTGTTCTTGCGCGACGGAAACCTGTTCGCCTATGCACTAAGTAGCGGGCAGGAGCGCCAGATCGCCGCGCAGGTACACGAATTCACAGCGACACCCGATGGGCGGCTACTGGCGTTGGTGCGCGGCAACGGCCTGGCGCGTGAGATCTGGCTGCTCGACCGTAGTAGTGGCGCACAACGTCAGCTAACCACAAACGATTTCGTCGAGGGCGAACTGAGCTTCGCGCCGGACGGGATGACATTGGCCTATACAGCGGTGAACGAGGATCTACCGCGCCCGCTGGAGATCGAGAGCTGGGCACGCTGGTGTGACGCGGGCACCGTGCGACTGCTGGATATCGCCAGCGGGCGTGAGCAAACGTTGGAGCCCGGTTGCGATCCGGCCTTTGCGCCAGACGGACGACGGCTGGCCTTCAGCACGCCGCCGAGGGCGATGAACCTGAGCATCGACGTGCCGACGGCGACGAACGCCCTGCGCATCGTGAACCGCGCCGGTGCTAACGGTTGGACATATGCAAGCGCGAGCCTGCAAAACGAGGGCGAAGGACAGCTAGTGTATGCGCCATCCTGGTCGCCCGATGCGAGTGAGATCGCCTATCAGCGTTTTCTGGGCTACCAGTCGCTAGTCGATGTGCTGCTGACTGAGACAGGCAACGCGTTTCGGGGCGGCGGCACGGTGCTCGGCGCTGGTGCGGGTTGGCTGCTTGCACCGAGCTTCGCGCCAGGCGGCGGCAACGTCGCGGTGGTGGAGCATAACTGGAGCGATGCGCGCGGGTTGAGCGGCTACGAGATCTGGAGTACCACACTGCTCGACCTGGCGACGCCGAGTGAGATCATCTTGCCAGTTGGGCCGCTGCCAACCGATGCGACGGAACTGGTAACGATTCGACGTGCGGCTGGTGCAAGCTGGTCGCCGGACGGTGCAGCGCTAGCGTTGTTGCTACCAGCAGGTTGGACGCCGGAGGCCGACGAGCGTGAACCACTGTTCGAGAACAGCGATGCGGGCGCGATCTGGCAGTTTGATGCAACGGGCACGCCGCTGAAAACGCTGATCGTCGCTGTCGATTTCGCCTCGCCGCTGATCTGGCTGGATGCAGCTCCAGCTAGCACAGCGCTGCAGGGTATCAGCCTGAAGTACCCGGCGAGTTGGCAGCTCGATGCGCCGAGCGAGTTCGCAGAGATCACGGCACGAGTGACAAGTGGCGGCTTGCCGCTGCTGACGATGGCCGCAATTCCGGTGGAGGCAACGACCACGGTCAGTGGCGCGTTCAGCTATTTCGTGGCGGAAGGTGCCCAGGAAGAGGCGGCGATCACGATGCCGGATGGCAGCATCTACCGCGCGTTTAGCGGCGTCGACACGCAGGGCCGCGCGGTGGCGGGTGCGATGCGAGTGGTGAGCCGCGATGGCGGAAGCTACGCCATCCTGTACCTGACCGATGCAACGCGCTGGCCGCTGGAACGGGCACAGGCACAGGCGCTGCTGGCGGGGAGCTGAAGGGAGAATTCAGGATGCAGCATTCAGGAGCATAGCGTGAACATCGAGACTTCGTTGCTTGGCGTCCCGATCACGATTCGACCGACGGCGTTCGGAGCTGGCGTGTTATCTTCCCTGGTAGTCGCGCTGCTGACACGTGAGCACCGTGTTTTGCTCAGCACGGCTGCTGGTATGCTCTGGTACAGCGCAGACGCCGCCCATGTTGTTGGCCATATCGTCTCGTCGCAATTGGTCGATGCGCCGATGGACGGCGTCGACTTCGGCATCTATCCTATGAGCGTGTACCTCGACCACGAAGTCTCGCCAATGCAGCATATCGGGCGCGCCGCTGGCGGCCTTACTGCCTCGCTGAGCGCGACACTTGTTTTGGCGATGCTAGCGCGCATGGTGCCGTCAGCACCGGCAAAACAAATCCTCACCATTGCCGCCGCTCAGAACGGTTTGATATCCCTGGTAAGCCTGCTCCCTATTCCCATGGTCGATGGTGGGGTGATCTACGCGAACATGCGCAAATTGCAGCACTGACACGTGCGGGTTTCGCCACGAAGAATACGAAGGGCACGAAGCCGGGCATACCGGTCTTCGTGCCCTTCGCTCATTCTAGCGCTGGACAAGCGGCAGGAAGAGGGTATCCTGGCAGCCGCCGGAGCGACAAATGAGGGTGAGGGAGTAGTCGCCAACACCTGCGAGTGACTGATCATCCGCGATGATGGTATATGTCCCGCTCTCGGTGACAGCGCACTCGGCAATTTCTGCTGTCGGTGCATCGCCAAATGCAGCGGCGCTGCAAATAGCTGCGCCGGCCGGGTCGAAAACCTGGATGCGCGGAGTATAGCTACCAGCAGTGCGTGTCATCACCAGCTTAAAACTCTGGGCAGAATCGACCACGACGGTGAAAGTATCGAACGACGCGATCGTTTCGATTTTCCCGCTCGCGAGCTGTCCGAAAGCGAGCGGGCTAGCATTGTCGGCATTGTTTAGGCGCTGCACATCTAAACGATAAGTACCGGTCTGTTCCAAAAGCACATTGTCGACAAAAAGCGTATGTATACCGCTCTCGGTGATTGCACAGGCCTCAATGACTACCACCGCACTGTCGCTGAAGGCATTGGCCGCGCAGACGTCATCACCATCTTTATCGAAGAGACGTACACGCGGTGTAAATGTACCTGACGCGCGGACAAGGCGGATATGCAGCAGATCGTTCGCTTCTGCAGTAATCGTATAAGCGTCTAGTTCAGCAGGGCCAGTGAGCTGATTCGATACGGTCTGGCCAAACGATAGCTCGGACGTCGCTCCAGCAGCACGGTACCGCTGAAAATGGAGTTGATACTCGCCAAGCGCAGTGCCGAAGGCATCATCAACGATGAGATTATAGTCGCCGCTTTGGTCGATGATGCAGGCTCGATCGTCACAATAAAATACGCTCGGAAGGAGACGACCTGGCAGACTTCAGTACCAAAGCCATCAAAGATGCGCAATCGGCCGGTCATGGTACCGACGGTGCGCACAAAACGCACGACAAGTTTGTCGTTTTGCGCGGCGCTAAAGCTATACGTATCGCCCTCGATAACGGAGCTGAGACTACCTTCAGTGATCGAGCCATAGGCAAGCGGCGTTGCATTACCAGCACCATTCAGACGTTGTGCATAGACCTGATAGTTGCCCGTAGCGGTACCAAGCCCGTCGTCGATAGTTGCGGAATACGTACCATTGACGGTCAAGTTGCACGCTAGTTCGATCAGCGGCGCGGCCCCAAAGGCAACAACCTCGCATACAGTTGTGCCATTCGGATCGGCAACCACAAGACGGGCGGAAAAGTTACCCGACACACGAAAAACACGGAACGTGATCGTGTCGTTTGTGGCCCCCGCAAATGTGTAGGTGTCGATTTCGCCGACCGCGTTCAGGCTACAATCGAAGAGCGTACCAAAGGGAATTTCGGCAGGGCAGAGCGGGTTAGCGGCGAGATTTTGCGCGATCGAGGTGCGTGGAGGGATTGACCAGCTGACGGTGCAAAGCAGGGCAAAACCGAACACCAGCGCCAGGAGCTTCCAGCTGCGCGAACGAACCGCCGACGGTGACGGAAACATCGTCTTACCCTTGCGAAGGCCGCCCCGAATACGATGAGGGGCGCTGCCTGATCGTAAAGAGTACCACAAGTTTGTTGAAGGACGAATGGCACGCCGGTAGAGGTCGCGCATGCGCGACCTCTACCGACGGGGCGGGGCGACGGCGAGGCCGTCGAAGTTTTGCGCGCCCCAGGCGGCGAGGAAGGTATTCCAGGCGACTTCGTATTCGAGCGGGCGCTGGCGGTTGCTGCTAGTGGGGCCAAGCACGTCGCGGATGACAACACCCTCGCTGTTGAAGCCGATGGCGACGACGGCGTGGTCGTTGCCGAGCACAGTGGGAATGCGTTCGCCGCCGGGCGTTACCCAGGTGGCCGGACGCCAGGGTTTAAAATCCACGGTGGTTTTCAGCCAGACCAGGGCACCGCTGCGCAGGGCGTTTTCGACACCAGCCCGGTCGCTGATCGGGTTGGCCTCCAGGCCGAACGAGGCGAATACGGGTGCAACCGCGCTGCCGGTGGAGCGGGCGAGAAAATTCTCCTGGTAGTTGCCGGAGAAAGCAGTGCGGATGTCGCCGCCGTAAATAAAGAAGCCCTCGGGTATCTCCTCGAAATACGGCTCGACGCTGCTGTCGAGCGGGGTGCGGGCAATGATCTCTTCCACGCCGACGTTGATGCCGAAGGTCTGCAAGATGACCCAGGCGGCGTCGAATTCGCAGGTGTATTGGTAGAGCTGACTGTTCTTGACGGCGGCAGGAATATAGGCGTCGTAGGTGCGTCCGTTGATGACCACCGGCGCGGGGGTTGCCGTCGGCGGTGCAGGTGTTGCGGTAGCCGTAGGCGGTAGCGGGCTCGGCGAAGGCGTGTCGGTCGCAGCCGACGCTGCGGTTGGCGC
>JAAUTF010000551.1 GCA_012031775.1 Candidatus Altimarinota bacterium
ATAGTGAACGATGTTCGCTTCCGACAAGCGGCAAGTCTGGCACTCAACCGAGAAGCCATCATCGAAAACGTCTATCTCGGTGCGGCAGCAATGCCACTTCGTACAGTTGGTGAAGAGTTTTCCGCCCACAATCCTGAGCGTGCCAATCAACTGCTCGACGAAATGGGCATGCAACCCGAGCCGGGCGATCCGTTAGCCAAAAAGTCGGCGCAGCGTGCCCGGCTGGCGCAAGCGGAATTAGGGCGCTCGGTGGGCACCAAGAGCGGTGGAGGCCATAAGGGCGACAAGAAAACCGATGCGGCGCGTAAGGCGAAGCATAAACGCAAGACCGCAAAAGCCTCACGCAAGGCAAACAAACGCAAGAAATAATGCTGTACAGGGTGCGAAGCGAGGTGGGTGGGCGTGTTGTCAGCAAAGGCGACGACACGCCACTTTTGCATCCGAGTGGCGAAATGCAAAAGGGTATGGGGTATAATGCGCCCGTATGCGAAGCAAGACACTTGAGCAAAGCTTGTTGGCGCAGGGGGCGACAGGGCCTCTGGCATGATGTGGCATGCCGGAACGAAGCTGCGTGCGCCGCTATTGTGGATCACGCTGGCGGGGCTGGCGCTGTGGTTTCTGATCGTGCCTCAGCTGCCGTTTCGTTATGTGATCGATGTGGGCTATGAAGAAGGGTATGGTAGCGATCTGCCTTACCTGCAAGATTTTAATACTGCTGAAATCGATAACAGCGGAAGCTACCGCTGGACAAGCGGCGAGTCGCGGATCGTCGTACCGGGTGTGGGCCAGCGGCCCATTGTGGTACAGCTCGACTTCGGCCCGGTGAGCGCCGAGGTGATACAGCTTGGCCCGCACGCTGTTGCGATCTGGAGCGGCGGACGGCAGCTGGCGGAGCTGCCGATCGACGGCACCGGACGCAGCGTGCTCTTGCATATCCCGGCTGAGCTGCTCAGCAGTGGCCGACTGGTTCTGCTAGTGCGCAGCGAAACCTTTGCGCCGCCGGGCGATCCACGAGTGCTCGGCACGCCACTCAGCGGGGTGCAGCTGCGGGCAGTGGATGGCCATCTCGCGACGCCAGACTGGTCGGCGCTGTGGGTCTGGCTGGCGAGCACACTGCTGATCTGGGCGATCTTGTGTATTGGCGTTGGCGATAGGCAAACGGCAGGGGGAATGTTTGTCGGCGTGGCAGTCTTAATAGGATTAGCGGCCTGGCTCGACCGCCGCGCTGGGCCTTTGGCGCTTGGTCGGCGCTGGTAGCGTTGCTCTGGGCATTACTTTTGATTGTGTTGTTACGGCTGATACTGCCGACGCTCGCGCAGCGCGTCGGGGTGGCTCTGCCGAACTACGCAGCGGGCGGGCTGGCATTGCTAAGCGCGGTGGCGTTTGCGATGCGCTACGGCGGGCGGCTCTACCCCCACGCGATGCACGGAGACATTGGCTGGCATACCAATCGCTTTAACGAGGCGCTGTGGGGGACAGTCTATATTCTCTCGCGCAACCGCGGTATCGACTTCGCCTACCCGCCGGGGCCGTACTTGCTGGTGGCCCCGTTTACGCTTGTTGGCGTTGAGGTGCCGATGCTCTTGCAGTTCGGTGCAGCATTGCTAGACGCGCTGAGCGCGGTGCTGATCTACGTGTTGGCGACAAAGGCGGCACGCCCGGCGGTGGGCCTGCTGGCCGCCGCTATCTACACGCTGACTGCGGCGACCTTTATGACGACGTGGTGGTCGTTTGACACCCATATCTACAGCCAATTTCTGTTGCTGCTCGCGCTGACAAGTGTTGTGCTGGCGAGCGAGCGCTGGCAGGGTGCCGTATCGCAACCGAAGCGACGCTGGATATTAGTGAGCGGAATGGCCCTCTTGCTGGTTTTTGTCGGCCACTTTGGCTTCTTTATCAACACGGCATTGCTTGGCGCGCTAGCTTTGGCAGCAGCACTGGTACCTCTGGTGCGAGGAGTCAAGGGCGCGCGGAACTTGCTGATTCCTGCGGCGCTGGCGTATAGCGGCGCGCTTATCTTGGCGATTGGCTTTTTCTACAGCGCCTATGTACCGCTCTTGCTGGCCCAGGCGCAGACGGCGGCGAGCGGCGGGTTAACCGAACTGGCCGACAAAGAGCCGATCGGGCGCGATCTGCTTTGGCGCAACCTGTGGCAGGCTGGCTTTGTAGCACACTACGGACTGTTTCCGGTGCTGCTGGCACCGATGGGAACGTGGCTACTAGTGCGCCAGGCGCGTAGCGAGCGCAACCTAGCGGCGGCGGTGATCTGCGCCTTGATGCTAGCGACATTTGTGGTGAGTGCGCTGTTTGCAGCCATGCCATTCATTACGCAGGTGAACAGCAGCACACGCTGGCTGATGTTTGCCGGATGGGCGATCGCTGTTGCCTCTGCGCTGGCGATCGATCGGCTGTGGCGCTGGAGCTGGATAAATAAGCTGGCCGTGGGCGCGATGGCGCTTTTTGTGCTCGGAAATACCGCCTACTACTGGCTTGGCCCGATGTTGTGGCGTATTCGCCCGCCAGAGCCGTTTTAATCTTGGAATGGTGTGGCAAAAGTGTACTTTGGGATATTGGGCTGTTGTAGAACGCAGAACCGAGAACCAGATACTAACTCACAACAACCTGTAACCTCTAACCTCTGACCTCAAGTACGACGATGACAGGGCGCTGGCCGTGCAAGCTGATCTCGTGGTGGGCGCGTGAGCGAAGCGCTGAGGGCAGGCGAAGCGCATCGGGCTGAGTGGTGAGCAAGGCGATGGACGCGCCGGGGCGCGCGACACGGGCGAGTTCGGCGAGGATGGCGGCATACAGCTGGGTGAGATCGTCGTTCGGCAGCACCTGGCGGCCAAAAGGCAGATTGGTAGCGATCAGATCGATGCTGGCGCTCTCGATAGGCAGCCGACGCGCATCCCAATGATACAGCTCGGCGGGCAGCCCGGCGCTACTAAGGTTCGTGCGGGCCGTGGCGAGTGCGGTCTCGTCGCTATCACCACCGAGCACGCGGGCACCCTGAGCGGCGGCCTCGATCACAATCGTCCCCGCGCCGCACAGCGGGTCGAGCGTGGTCTGGCCGGGTTGGAGGCCGGCAAGGCGCAGTAACCCGGCGGCGACAGGGGCCTTAAGCGAGCCGGGCGTAGTGGCGAGCTTGTAAGAGCGGCGGTGCAGCGGCTGCGCGGCGAGGCGCACGCCCACGAAGGCCTCCTCGTGTTCGATAAACAGCCGCAGGCTGAGCGCAGCGGGCGCTTCTTCTTCAAGGTAGCGCCAGCCGTAGCGCGATTGCAGGCCGGTAGCGATGGCGAGCTTGATTTCGGGGCTAGCGTAATTGCGCGCGCCGACAAAGCTGGCGCTCACGGCAAACGCAGTTGGCGTATCGAGCGGGCGCAGCTGCCGGATATGCTCAAGCGCTGGCATCAGATCGAGCGCGCTTGAAAGCTGCGTAATGCGGTCGAGCACCCGGCGTGGCTTGCCGATCTCCTGCCAACTGGCCACCTCGATAAACACATCTTCGGCGCAATGCAGAGCGAGCAGTGCCGCTGTATCGGTAGCGGGTACAGCACATGTAACGCGGCGGTAGCTGAGCGCGACATCGCGAACGGTGGGCAGTAGCACCGACAGCTCGGCAGCTGCAACATCCTCAAGACCGCGCGTTGTGATGAGGAAAAAGCGCATGGTAATATTGTACCACGGCGTTAACTGAGGCTTGACGCACATATGTATTCGTGCTACACTTCGCACAACAGTTCGCAGAAACTCGAACAAACAGTACGGATGGGACGAAGGCGCTACGTGTAACGAGGAGGACATCATGGCCAAAGACTTGAACAAGGTGCAGATGACGGGGCATCTCGGCGCTGATCCCGAAATGCGCTACACGGCGCAGGGCAGTGCGGTGACGACGTTTCGTGTTGCCAGCGGGCGCACCTGGAAAGACCGCGACGGCAACCAGCACGACGACACCGAGTGGTTTCGGGTGGTCGCCTGGGATAAACTCGGCGAAATTTGCAACCAATATTTGACAAAAGGGACACGTGTTTACATTGAAGGTCGGCTGCAGACGCGCAAGTGGCAAGGCCAGGATGGCCAGGATCGTTATACAAGCGAGGTTATCGCTCAAGATATGATCATCCTCTCGCCACGCGGCGAGCGCGGCAACGTCGGTGATGTTCCCGCCGACATGAGCTACGCCGACGATGAAGAGGCAGCACCTACGCCAGCGCGGCCTACCAACGCCTGCTCGAAGCCCACCGCATCAGCCCCAGCATGAGCCGAAAAGCCAAACTGCTACGACAACGCCGCCATGGAATCTTTCTTCGGCAGATACAAAACCAGCAACGTCCGCCAGCACATCTTTGCCGACGTCTCCGAAGCCCGCCAGAACGCCTTCGAATACATCGAAATCCACTACAACCGATTCCGAAAACACAGCTCGATCGGCTATCACAGCCCCATGCAATTCGAGGAAAACCATCGGAAACATTTCCTACCCCGCGGGGGT
>JAAUTF010000552.1 GCA_012031775.1 Candidatus Altimarinota bacterium
TTCTTTACTGTGATGGCAAAAATCGCGCTCGATCTCGCACTGGCGCAGCGTATCTTTTCGGTGAGAGGGGGTGTTATCATGTATTAGGTAAAGATTAGCAGCAAGCTCGTTCAGATGATATAATGTTATCTTGATACCCGTGCGGGTAGCCCACAGATGATCAAGTTGTCATCTCGAATAGGCGCTCGTTTGCACGGTGCCATAGAACCGGACGCATGGACGGTCGGTAGATAGCGTTTCCGACGATAAGTGGCCTCTTAGAGCAAGGAGCGCGGTAATGCATATCCTGGTCGCCGACGACGATATTCCTAGCGTGAAGTTGACTTCGTTCGTCCTCGAAGAAGCGGGATATCGCGTCTGCAAAGCCTATGATGCACAAAGCATCATGCAGGCCGTTGAGCAAAACAACCCAGACCTGATTTTGCTCGATGTGATGATGCCGAAGTCAAGTGGCTTTGATATATGTCGACAAATTCGACGTAATTCCGATGTGCCGATTATCTTTCTTTCAGGTCGTTCCCAATTACAAGACCGCGTGATGGGCTTGCAGATCGGCGGCGACGATTATCTCGTCAAACCCTACGAGCCGTCTGAGCTGCTAGCACGCGTCGAAGCAGTGTTGCGTCGGCGTAATAGCGATATGCTCAACCCCTCGTCGCGCTTAAGCCAGGGCGATCTCACGCTCGATCCGGTGGAACATAAAGTGCTATTCTCAGATGGGCGGGCGGTTGAGTTAACGCCATTGGAGTTTCGCCTGCTGTATTATCTGATGAAAAACTCAGGGCGTATTCTTAATATCTCACAAATCCTGAGCAAAGTCTGGGGTTACGATTACGAAGGCGAGAGCAATCTTGTAGCAGTATACATCCGCCGTTTGCGCACCAAAATCGAAAAAGACCCTGAACATCCACAACATGTGATTACTGTCCGCAACCTGGGGTATAAGTTCGAGGCATAACAATTAAAGTGACGCTAGCGCCGGGATGGTATTGAGCAAGGCAGCTCTATGTTTCCCGGCGCCTGGATTGCGTTGCGCGCTAGGGCAGCACGACACGCTCAGAGGGTCTCGCCATGGCTGTCGGTGAAAGGTTACTTGAACGTGCACAACCCTGGCTGCGTTCCAACGGCCGTGAGAGCGTCCGTGTTCTTCTTCCACTCCCCGCCCTCATGCTGGCATGGGGTGTAGCCGCTTCTCAACTCTCGATTATCGCGCTACTCTGCTTCGTTCTTTACAGCGCCATTAATTTAACGCTTTTTGCTGCGCTACGCCACGTCTATCGTCAGCGCCGCTACCAGCACGCCAGCATGCTGATGATCTGCTCGGCGATTAGTGACGCCTTGCTCGCGGCGGCGATTTATTTTTTTGCCGGCCCGCTGAGCCCGGTGGTGCTGGTCTTTTATGCTTTGATGGCGCTAAAGGCGCTACGCTTTCGACGCTAATTTTCTTTGGGAGCTTCTGGTACCGGCGATGGTGGGGCCAGTCTATCTGGCGCTTTTCACCGTTCGCGCTAAAGCAGGGATTGTGCTCACACCGACGGAAAGTATTATTTTCTGGTGTCTGGTTATCGGCACCTTTGGCTCTATTGTATCCTTGTTGTTGCTCAGCCAGTATCGTCTGAAGGAGAATCAACGCTTTGTGCAGCAGATCGACGGTCTGCGCCGCGAGCGTCAGGAGCAGATCAGCGAGCTTGAGAGCATCAATAGCGATCTGCGCGTGCAGATTCGTCGTCAGCAGTCGCTTGAAGAGAGCCTGCGCGCGATCACGAACTCGCTGCGGCTCGACGATGTGCTCAGCCAGGTGCTCGACAGCATGATGCAGATGCTCGGTACAAACCGCGTTTCGGCAGCGGCGCTCTCACTGTTTAACGGCGGTGGCTTTAACCATCATACGGTTGCGCTCGACCCGACCATGGAGACAGATTGGGCTGATCCGCTCGCACGCCAGGCCGTTTTGCGCCGCACGGCGGTTGTGGTCGGTGATACGCTCCAGGAGCAGGAGTGGCGCGCGATCTATCGTTACGGCATCGTCTCGGCGCTTAGCATTCCCCTGATCGATGTGAATAACGTGGTGCGCGGGGCGCTGGTGGTTGTCAGCCCGCAACGCCAGGCGTTTTCGTCTGCCGATATTCGCCATATGACCTCGTTTAGCATCCAGGCGAGCGTGGCGGTGCATAACGCTGAGCTACACGCTCAGCTGAGCCAGCAGCGGGTGATGCTCGAAGCGGTGCTGCGCGACATCACCGATGGCCTGGTGGTGATGAGCGAGTCCGGTGCTATTGTTATGGCTAACCCGTTGGCGATCGAGGCCTTTCAGTATAGCGATCGTGAACAGGCGGGGCTGCGCGGCGATCTTGCACAGATGGTGTACGAAATCCAGGCCGATGGCATCTCGAAGCTCTCACGCGAGCTGCGCATCGGTGAGAACGATACCGACCGTGAGCGTATTTTTCAAGCGCACGCCTCGCAGGTGCGCATTGCCGGCGATGGTTATGGCCATATCGCTGTCGTGCTGCACGATATTAGCGATCACAAAGCCCAGGAGCGCAAGCGCGTCGAGTTCATCTCTATGGTTGCCCACGAACTGCGCAACCCGCTCAATACGCTTAACGGCTTCCTCAAAGTGGTCTTGCAAGAGAAGGCCGGCCCGCTGAACGAGCTGCAGCAAGAATTCCTCGGCCTTGCTGATGGTCAGGCCGAAGCGCTGAAGGGGCGTATCTCCGAGTTGCTGGAGTTCAATCGTAACGAGGCCGGGAGGCTCAAACTCTACCCGCAGTGGGCCAATCTCACCGATCTACTCACCGTCACGTATGCCCGTTTCCAAATCCACGCCGAGCAGGCCGGGCTTACAATGAACCTTGCTAATGTCGATCAGCTGCCCGATGTGCTGATGGATAGCGAACGTATTGGCCAGGTGCTGACAAATTTGATCGAAAATGCCATGAAGGCCACCGCAAGCGGCGGCAGCGTGACGATCGGGGCCGAGGCGACGGATAGCGAAGTGAAGATCTTTGTGCGCGATACCGGCGTCGGTATTCCACCAGACGAACAGGCGCGCATCTTTGGCCGCTTCTACCGCCTGGAGCGCAAATCTTCCCAGCATGGCGTACATCTTGGCCTCGGCCTCTCGATCTGCCAGCAGATCGTCGAAGGCCACAACGGACGAATCTGGGTCGAGAGCGCGCCCGGTGAGGGCAGCACCTTCCTCTTTACTTTGCCGATGATCGGGCGCGCACAACTGTCGACAACTTTGTAATATGCCCTTCACCTTGACGATGGTAGAACGTGGTAGACTACAAAGGAAGCTAAGTACTGAATGTGTGAGTGAGGTCTGGGCGTGAATATCGCGCTAATTGCGCTCCCCCGCCAGGGTAAACCGGTTCCCCCGCCGCTGACACTCGCGTATATCGCGACGCTGCTCGATCAGCGGCGCCATATTGTGCGGCTCTATGATCTTGAGCTATCGCCGGATACTCCGCTGACGGCGGCTTTACAGCCACTGCGCATTTTCCGGCCTCAGCTCGTCATCGTCGCCAGCGAGACGGCAGAGGCAGCTGCGGAGGTCGCCGCTCTACTTGAAGAGGAGCAGCGGCTCGTGCTGCCGATTACGCTGCATATGGACGACCTCTACGTTGGTTGCACCTGTGCCGAGGTGCTGCGCTGGCTTGATAGCGCACACCCCATAGAGTTGAGCATTCCCAGCAATAACGATGCACGCAGCAGTGTACCGGGCGCTGCGGTGCGCTTTGAGCAGCTGCCCTTTCCGGCGCGCCATCTACTGCCGCTCGAACGGTACAATTTGCGCGCGATCGGCGGTGAGCTGCAGACAACGCTGCTCATTGGCCAGATCGATGCACGTCTAAACGGCAAAGTTGAGCTACGCGCGCCAGCCCATATCGTCGAAGAGATGCGCAATGTCTCTTATGAGTTTGGCTTCCGCCACTATTTGCTGCCGCACATCCCGCTCACGCTCGATCTGCAGTGGCTACACGAGCTGCTTACTCGGCTGAGCGATGCGCGGCTGAATGTCGGCTGGCAAGGTATTGTGCATATCGAACACCTTGACGAACCGCTCATCGAGCGCATGGCGCGCGCCGGCGCTGAGATGCTGGTGTTCGATCTGAGCGCCGCCAGCGTCTTCGACTCGCTCGCCGCCCGCAGCCGTATCAAAGATGTGGTGATGACCATTCGCCGCCATGGCATCTACACACGCGCCAATGTGCGGCTCGAAGCACCGTACGAGACGGTAATGAACTTGGTGGATGTCTCGGCGACATTTGGCCTCGATGATGTGGTCTTCAGTAGCGCTGCCGCTCCGCAATACGAAGCCATCGCCCAGCAGGTTTACGATATGAGCCGCGACCGGCAGCGCCTGATCGACCGCTATGGCTCGATGGTCGGTAGTCTGCTCTGGCGCTTGCGCGGCTCGCGCGATGTCTTCAACGATGAGACCGAGGCGGTGTAGTGCTACTTGGGGATAAAAAACGCCGTTGTGCG
>JAAUTF010000553.1 GCA_012031775.1 Candidatus Altimarinota bacterium
GCACGTGTTGCAGCACCCACTGCGCGGCCTGCAACGCAGCCATGGGCATGTGCGTGTCGATCAGGAGCGCCGACGTATTGCTAAAAACCTCGCGCTGCGGCACAAACGCATCGAGCACGGCACGATCGTTGTGCCACCAGATCGTGCGGCGGTCGCGGCCCGCCTCGGCTAGCACAAAGGCCACGTGCGAACTGCCGGGCAGCGTCTTCAGATACGTGGTATTGATCCCTTCTGCCTCAAGGTCGGCGCGGATCTTCGCGCCATAACCATCGTTGCCGGTTGCGCCAGCCAGCGCAACGCGGCGGCCAAGCCGTGCCAGCGTCACTAGTGCCGTCGCCACTGGCCCGCCGCCGACCTCGACCCAGCTACCCAGTGCCTGTTTGGCACCGAGCAGCGGTTCGTTCTGTGCCGTCCCGATCAGATCCCAGGATGCGGCACCGAGGCCGATCGCGTCAAGTGATGCTTGCATACGCTTATTCTTCAACTGAAAGTTCATCGCGGGCGAACTGATCGACCGTTACTCCGAAGTAATCAGCCAGGGTCACCGCTAAATCGAGCGATGGATACTTCCGCCCACTTTCGAGGTCACCAATAAAGCTGTGCGATGTGAAGCCTAACGCATCGGCCAATGCACGCATCGTAAGCTCGCGCTTGAGGCGCAGGTAGCGTAGATTCTCACTGAAACCGCTCATGCTGCTGCTTCCAATGAAGGGCTTGGCAAATGGGCCTCGTTCTCCTGTAATTACGCCTATGGGTGTAAAAATCTGCGCCTATCGATAATTTTACGAACAAAGCGCGCGGTGGATGAAAAATGCCGTATACTTATGTTACACGAAAGCGATAAGTGCGCGAGTCAGTTCAGAAAAGGAGCACGAGATGATTGTTCAAGGGTCGCGGCATCTCTTTTCTGTAGAAGATTATCACCGTATGCGCGCGGCGGGCATTCTGGCAGAAGATGATCGGGTCGAGTTGCTTGCCGGGGAGATTCGTGCCATGAGTCCTGTTGGCCCTTATCACGCTGCTGTTGTGAAGCGGCTAAACCATCGTCTAAGTCAACTTCTTCCTGCAACGCTCCTTCTCAGTGTGCAGGATCCGATACAACTGTCGGATATGAGTGAGCCAGAACCCGATGTCGCTATTGTCACGGCGCGCGACGACTTTTATGAGGGTGGGCACCCGACATCCGATGATATTGTATTAGTGATTGAGGTCGCTGATACAACGATTGTCTACGATCGTGATGAAAAATTGCCACGTTATGCTCAGGCGATGTTACGTGAAGTGTGGATTATTGATATTGGCAGCGAGCAAGTAGAACAATATACTGACCCGTATAACGATCAGTATCGAACCAAGCTGACGTGGACGCGTGGGCAAGCTTTGCCAGTACCGACAATTCCGGCAGCGGTCATCGCCGTAAATGATATTTTTGGCATGCTTACACCGTCGCGATGATCTCGTCGGCGGCGCGTTCGCCCGAGAGCAATGCGCCATGCACGGTGGAAGGATAGTCGCGGTGCGTCGCCTCGCCAGCAAAGAAGAGCCGCTGATCGACGGGATCTGCGAGCGCGTCGTAATCGTCACCGCTTGCGCCGACAGCTACAAACGAGTAGGAGCCGAGCGCGTAGGGGTCGGCGGCCCAGCGTGTGATCAGGCTATCTTCGGGCAAAGGTATGCGGCTGCCGTAGATCGTTCGCAGCACGCTCATCGCTGCGGCCACAACCTGCGTGTCGCTCATGGTCTCTAGCTTACGCGCGTAGCTGGCGGCGTTGAAGCCGAGCAGCACCGGTTCATCGCTGTAGGCGGCGATGTTCAGCCACTCCGCCCACTCGCCCTTGCGCTCGGCGATGTAGCCGATCAGCTCGGCTTCGTCTTGCCAGAAGCGCCGAGGGAAACGCAGATAAACTTTGTTGAGCAGGCCCATGCCAAGCTGCGCGATCGCGTCCTGTTTTGCGCGCGGCAGCTCGGGGGTGAAGCGCAGGCCACCGCGCTTCAACACGCCAAGCGGCAGTGTCATCACAACGCTGCGCGCACTGTACACGCCACGACTGCTCGATACACGAATCTCTGGTTTACTGAAGTCGACCGCACGCACAACGTGGTCGAGGCGCACGTCTAGACTGCGCGCAAGGCCGCGCACGATCTGGTCGTAGCCCTGGGGAAAGAGCACATCCTCGCCGCCAAACACACGGGCCGAGTCGTAGTGCCAGAGCGAGAGCTGCGCAGCGTCGGCGGCGTACTCGTGCTCGATCGTGGCGTTCAGCGCCTGATCGAATACACGGCGCTCGCTTGGCGACAAGTTTTCTGCGCGCAGCAGTTCGTCGAGCGTCGTCTGCAAAGCAACATCACGACTGCGGCGCTCGCCGCGCGCTGCCGCCGCTTCTAGGAGCGCGTCCAACTGATCGCCGATCGCCACCTGGCGCGTCTCACTCAGCGCCCGCCCATTGGTATCGTAGAGCACAGCGTACTCGTAATCGGTCGGCATCGTAGCGATGCGCCAATCGCGTGCCAGCTTGCTCAGCGGATTGTTCGTAACACCGTGAATCCACGAGGCACCGAGGTCGAGGGCATAACCCCAGGAGCGGTCAGTCCACACGCGCCCGCCGACGCGCGTGCGCGCCTCTAGCACGATCGCCGAGATATTAGCCTGGCGCAACTTGCGCGCAGCCGCCAACCCGGCCACACCCGCGCCAATCACGATCACATCGGCGCGGCGGAGCTGCGCGTTTACGGTTATAGGTGGCAGCATGGCAGCGCTCATCAAAGCAAAAAGCGCGCGGCGCGAGATAGTATGCTTCTTCTTCATGATGACGAATGAGACGTATAGCTAGTCGCGACATTGCCGCGACTGGCTACACGCCTTCTTACATTCGACGTAGCCTTTCACCAGCAGCATGGATCGTCTCCAGTTTTTTTGGCGAAGCAGAAGCGCGCCAGGCCAATTCCGGTGTGCGCCGTCGGGTCGGCGTAAAAGGCCGACGGCGGGATGGCCGCCACACCGATCTCGCGTGTCAGCCAGCGGCAGAAGTCGGCGTCGCTGTGCCGACCGGTATTGCGGATATCGGCCATAATAAAGTAGCTCCCCTCGACGGGCAGCGTCGGCAGGCCAACTTCCTCTAGCACCGTGCGCAGCAGTTGGTAGCGTTCGGCGTATGCAGCGCGAAACTGGTCATAATAATGATTAACAAGTGCCTGCTCCAGCGCAACTGCCGCCGCGACCTGCAGCGGTGTTGCAGTGGCAAAGGTGATCCACTGGTGCGCCTGGCGCAAGGCGTGGTTCAGCTCTGCTGGGCCGACAGCGTAGCCGATCTTCCAACCGGTGAGGCTGAACGTCTTGCCAGTGCTGTTGATGGTCAGCGTGCGCTCCCACATGCCGTCGAGCGTCGCGATCGGAACGTGTTTCGCGGTGCCAAAAGTCAGCTGGTCGTAGACTTCGTCGGACACTACGATCACATCGTGCTCGATGCAGAGCGTCGCGATCTGCGCTAATTCAGCCGGGGTGAAGACCTTGCCAGTGGGATTATGCGGCGTATTGAGCAGCAGCAGCTTGGTACGTTCACTAAAAGCGGCGGCGAGCTCGTCGCCATCGAACCACCAGGTGTCGTTAGTGTTCATCGGTGGGTTGAGGCGCACAAAACGCGGCACGGCACCGGCCATAATCACATCCGGCGCATAGGCATCGTAGAAGGCTCGAAGATGATCACTTCATCGCCGAGATCGGCGAGCGCCATCACCGCGCCAAAAAGCGACTCGGTGGCACGCTAGTGATCGTCACCTCGTGCTGCGGGTCGAGCGTGCGCCAGCCCTGAGCAGCCCAGGTGGTGGCAACAGCGTTGCGCAGGCGAGGCAGGCCGATGGCCGGCGCATACTGATTTTGATCGGCGCTGATCGCCTCGATTGCAGCCTGCTTGACCCAGTCGGGGCCGGCGAAATCGGGGAAGCCCTGGCCTAAGTTAACTGCCTGATATTCAATCGCCAGCGCAGTTATCTCGCTAAAAATCGAAGTGCCGAAGCTGCGCACGCGCTCGGCGGCAGAAGGTAGCGTCATATGCTTCTCCACAAACGAGATCGCTCTCTTTGGATGATACCATAAAGGGATGGCAATGACGCGATGACGCAATACACCTTAGGGCCATTGCAATGTCTTGGGGCGCAGCCACCCTAAGCATACATGCTGCAACAATACATTACACACCAGCGTACAACACACAGCAGACGAAAACACCGGCGCACTGGGCACCGGATTACGATAGAAACAAGGAGCTTACGATGAACTTCAATGCACAGCAGACCCGGTATGCCGGTATCGCCTTGGTCGTACTTGGTGCGGTCGCGATCTTGAACCTGTGGTGGCTGCTGCCGGTGGTGGCGCTCTCGGGCGTGGGTGTCTACATCTACCGTCGCCAGCGCGCGATCGGGCGCATCAACGAGGCGGTGCAGGCGCTGCTCTGGGGCGTGGCCTTGGCGTGCTCAGCCTGATCGGCTTTTCCCGT
>JAAUTF010000554.1 GCA_012031775.1 Candidatus Altimarinota bacterium
AGGCGCGTTGGGCAGCCGGCCGATCTCGGCACGGATCAAACTCATCGGCGTCGCGGTCACGCTGCGGGGCCCGCTGTTCGGCCTCGGCCAGGCGCGCACGCTGTGGCTACGGCGCGCTGCGCCGCAGCTCTCGGCAGCGCTTGTGCTCTGGATCTGGGTCGCCTTCTACTTCGGGTGGCAAGGCGCGCAATTCGCTATTACCATGCGCTATTTGCTGCCAGTCTATGGCGCGCTGATCGTCTTTGCCGCCTGGCTGCTCGTCGTTCTTTGGGATCGTCGTGCTGCACGTACACCGCAGTGGCGACGTGTGCTGCGTTGGGCGCTCCCGCTTGTGGTGCTGGCAACTTTTATCTGGGCCTATGCCTTCTCGCGCATCTATACGCGCCCGCACTCGCGCGTGCAGGCCGCGCAGTGGGTGCTGCAACACGTGCCGCCCGGCTCCACTATTACCTCGGAAGTCTGGGATGACCCCTTGCCGCTGCAGGTTGGCGGCTTTAATCCCTGGGGCAGCAGCTATGAAGGCATCTCTACTGCGCCCTATGCCGAGGACGAGCCGCGTAAGTTTTTCGGCGATTACAAAACCGATGGCTCCTTTGAAGAAGGCTTGATCGACCAGCTCGATCGCGCCGATTACGTGAGCATCACCTCGAACCGGATCTACGACTCGACAGCGCGCTTGCCCATGCGCTACCCGGCAACGATGCGTTACTACCAGTATCTGTTTAATGGCGAGTTGGGCTTCGAGCTAGTGGCCGAGTTTACCTCCTACCCGAATATCCTTAGCATCGAGATCCCCGATCAGCGTGCGGAAGAGGCTTTTACGGTCTACGATCACCCGAAAGTGCTGATCTTCCAAAAAACAGCGCGTTATAACCGTGAGCGGGCGGCTGAACTGCTGACCGGTGAGGTGAACTGGCAGGAAGTGTATAAAAGCCCGGTACACATCGCCGACCGCAACCAGCAGGCGCTGCGGCTGACGGAGAGCGTATGGCCGAGCTATCGGGCTGGCGGCACTTGGGCCGATGCTTTTGCTAGCCAGAGCATCACCAACACGCTGGCACCGCTGATCTGGCTACTGGTGCTGGAACTACTCGGGCTGGCGATGTTCGCGCTGCTGTTTAACCTGCTGCCCTGGTTGCCCGATCGCGGCTTTGCCTTTGCCAAAACGCTCGGCCTGCTGGTGGTGGCCTATGCCGCCTGGCTGCTTGGCAGTCTGAAGTTGGCCCCCTTCACCAGCCAGACGCTCTGGCTTTGCGCGCTGCCGCTGCTGCTGCTCGGCGCAATAAGCGCTCATTTCTCGTGGGAACGGTTGCGTGCCTTCTGGCACCTCAAGCGGCGCGCGATCCTCAGCGCCGAGGCGATCTTCGTCGGCTTCTTCCTGCTCGGGCTGCTGCTGCGCTGGTTCAACCCCGATCTCTGGCACCCCGCGCGCGCGGCGAGAAGCCCATGGACTACGCTTTTTTTTAATGCTGTACTTAAGAGCGCCGCTTTCCCGCCCTACGATCCGTGGCATGCTGGCGGCTATATCAACTATTACTATTTCGGCTTTGTTTCGTCGGCGCGCTGACGCATCTCACCACGGTATTGCCGAGTATCGCTTATAACCTTGCCGTGGCCACGATCTTTGCGCTCACCGCGCTAGGCTCCTGGGGCGTGGTGTATAACCTGCTTGGGCCGCGAACAACACTACCCTCACCCCGTCCCCTCGCCGCATGCGGGCGAGGGGAGCCGCGCAAGCGGCGGGGTGAGGGGGCATACATCCTACCTCCTCTGCCTTGATCTCGGCAGCGCTTGCGCCGGTATTTGTGCTCTTGCTCGGCAATCTGGCGCAGCCGCTGTGGTTTATGAACGGCTACGCCGCACAGCAGGCTAATCGCCCAGAGTGGGCCTTCTGGGATGCGACACGCATTGTACCCGGCACAGTTAATGAGTTTCCTTTCTTCACCTTTCTCTTCGCCGATCTGCACGCACACATGATCGTGATGCCGCTCAGCCTGGCCTTGCTCGGCCTTGGCGTAGCGATCGTGCGGCGACCGCGCGCGTCAGCGACTTTTGGCTGGTTCAACACTCTGAGCCTCATCGCCATGATCGGGCTCCTTGTCGGCGCGTTGCGCGCTACGAACACCTGGGATTACCCAACCTTTGTTGGCCTGACTGCCATCGCCTTTGCTATCGCTGCCTGGAATGCTTTCCGTCGCGAGGCATCGCCCTCGGCGCGCGTCGGCATCGTCGTCGGTATGCTGCTCTTGCCTTTTGCTGCCAGCCTCATTCTCGGCAACTTGTTGTTTGCACCATTTACGCAGCACTTTACCACCGCCTCTTCGGGCATTGAATTGTTGCACGATGGCGCACGCGAATCGCGGATTGCACAACTGCTTGGGGCCGAGCGCACTACACTTTGGGATGAACTGCGGCTCTATGGGCTCTGGCTGGTTATCGTTATAGCAGGCGGCCTGGTGCTGATCAAGCACGTGATAGGCTTAGAATTCAGGATTCAGGATTCAGCAAGAAGATCGGGCAACGAGAGCCTGCTCACCATTGTAGCGCTCGGCGGCAGCCTGGCTGTGCTCGTGCTGATCGGGCTGTGGCGTGAGTGGAGCGCGCTGGTGCTGCTGCTGCCGCTGCTTGTTAGCGGTACTTGGCTCTGTTGGAACCTGCGCAATTACCCGCCACCTTTGCTGCTGCCAGCGGTTTGGGGCACAGCAGCGATCGGGCTGCTGGTGCTGGTCGAGATCGTCGTGGTCACAGGCGATGTCGGGCGGATGAATACCGTTTTTAAATTCGGCCTGCACAGCTGGATCCTTTTTGCGCTGATGGGTGCCGTGGCCGTGCCGTGGCTTATGCAGCGCGCCCTGAGTCGGCTGCGCTTTGGCCTTCAGTTTCAGCCCACCAATGGTGCCTACGGCGCGCTCGTGCTGTTGCTCGCGCTACTGCGTGGCGGGCCTCAACACGTCTACCCGCTCACGGCCACACCAGCGCGGTTGGCCGACCGTTGGAACCCCGCCGCGCCGCGCTCGCTCGACGGTGCCGCCTTTATGGCGACGATCAGCAGCGCCACCGGCGGCCCCGAGCACGCGCTCGACGAAGACGCCGCCGCGATCGACTGGTTGCAGCGCAATGTGCCGGGCACACCGATTATTTTAGAAGCGCATCGTCCGTCGTACCAATGGGCCGGGCGCATCGCTACTTATACTGGCCTGCCAACCCTGCTCGGCTGGGAATGGCATCAGATCCAGCAGCGCGAAGTGGTGAACGCGCGCCCGGCGATTGCCAATCGTCAGAACGCGATTCAAACGATCTACAGCACGCCTGATCCACAGGCCGCGCTCGATCTTATTCACGACTACGGCATTGAATATGTGTATGTCGGCGGTGCCGAGCGCGCCGCCTATGATACGACCGGCCTAAGTAAATTTACTGTGCTGGTGACAAGTGGCGCGTTAGAAGAGGCTTTCAGCCAGGGCCAGACGCAGATCTTCCGTGTGACTGAGCCTGGTGTGCCCGGTGTGCTCACCAGCGATATTTTGATCGAAGCGCCAACGCGTGAAACACCGCCCGCCACTGATGCTCGCCACCCCGGTAAACGAGTTGCCCGGCAGTCGGTGATTACGCCTGGAATAGCTGGGCGAGCGACTCGTCGCTGCTGGCAAGCGTGCTCTGGCTGGCGATGCTCTATGGCCTTGCACTGCTGGGCCTGCCGCTGGCGGCTACGATCTTTGGCAACTGGCGCGATGGTGGTTGGGCCTGGGCGCGTATCGTCGGCCTGCTTGTGCTCGGCTACATCGTCTGGCTGCCTACCGCACTCGGCCTGTGGGCCTACGATCGCTGGAGTTTGCTCGCTAGCGTGATAGTGCTGCTCGGCCTGAACGGTATCGTGCTCTGGTGGCTCGGCGGCGGGCGCGCCGGTGAACGTGCTGCACTACGAAAGGGCTGGAGCATGGTTACCGCCCGCATGCACGCTGGGTGGCGCTGGGTTATCATAAGTGAAATCGTGTTCTTGAGCGGTTTTCTCGTGCTCACCGCGATCCGCGCGCTCAACCCCGATCTCTGGCATACCACCTGGGGTGGTGAGAAACCGATGGAGTTCGGCTTCCTCAACGCTATTCTGCGCAGCCCGGTGATGCCGCCCTACGACCCGTTCTTTAGCGATGGCTATATCAACTACTACTACTACGGGCTCTACCTCGTCTCACTGCCGATCCGTGCCACCGGCATCGACCCGGCCATCGCCTTCAATCTGGCCGTGCCGACAATCTTTGCGCTCACACTGCTCGGCGCTTTTGCCCTGGTAAGCCAATTGACAGGTCGTGTTCGCTATGGCATAACTGCCGTGCTCGGTGTCGGTGTGCTCGGCAACTTCGCCAGCTATATCGCCATCGGCTGGTCACGCGGGGCACCCGCCGTGTTCGATGCTTTGCGCGGCGGCCTAAACGGCCTCGGCGAGCGGCTCGGCGATTGGTATATCGGGCCGAGCCGCGTG
>JAAUTF010000555.1 GCA_012031775.1 Candidatus Altimarinota bacterium
TGGCCCGCCTAGACGCTACCGCCTGCCGCTACTGAGCGGCGGGCCGCGCGATCTGCCCGCGCGCCAGCAGACCATCTTTGCGACCATCGATTGGAGCTACCAGCTGCTCGGCCCAACTCAGCAGAGGCTCTTCCGGCGGCTGGCGACCTTCACCGGCGGTTGGACAGTCGCCGCCGCCGAGGCGGTAAGCATAGATCTGCATGACACAGCCGACTCGACGGTGAGCATCCTCGACGAACTCGGCGCGCTGCTCGACGCGAGCTTGATTGTGGAGAAGCCAACAGCCAGCAGCGAGCCGCGCTGCACTATGCTGGAGACGATCGCCGCATTCGCCTACGAGCAACTGGTCGCCCATGGAGAACTCGCCCACGCCCAGGCTTTGCACGCTCGTGCCATCGCACTGTTTGCCGACCAGGCGAGCGTGGGCCTAGCCGGCCCTGAGCAGCGCACGTGGCTCCAGCGAGGCGACCAGGAGCGCGCGAATGTGTGGGCGGCGCTGACATGGTGTGCAGAGCACGCCGTGGGCATGGGCCTCAAACTCGCAGCCGATCTGGGCCTCTACTGGCATCTGCGCGGCCAACTCCGTGCGGGCCGCGATTGGCTGGAGCGCCTGCTCGAGCGGGCCGATGCGCCAGGCCCCTCGCAGATCACCCGCGACGAACGCGCGTATGGTCTGCTCGTGAGTGGCATGCTCGCGACCTTCTTGAGCCAACTCGATCTCGCGCGTAGGCACATCGAGGCCAGCGAGGCATTGTACGCAGCCCTCGGCAATGAAGAGAAGCTTGCTGCAGCGCTGAACCTCCGCGGTATCATCGCGATGCAGCGTCGCAACTACCCCGAGGCCGAGCAGTTCTTCCAGCGCAGCCTGGCGCTGCGCCAGAGGATGAAGCATAGCGCGGGTATCGCCGGCAGCTTGTCCAATCTAGGCGCGATTACGATGATGCAGGGCGACGGGCAGACGGCCCACGGCTACTACGAGCAAAGCCTGGCGCTCTATCAACAGGTGGGCGACCGCGCCAACACATCTTTGGTGCTGGCGCGTATGGCGACGCTGCTGCTCGAACAGCAGGATTTTCCCGAGGCGCAACGCCATTATGAGGCCAGCCACGCGCTCGCGTTGGAGATCGGCAACGTTGCCGGGATCTGGCATGCGCTCCACGGTCTCGGCACACTGTGGCGCGTCCAGGGGCACTACGATGAAGCAACGCCTATTTTCGGCAGAGCATCACCATTTCTCATGAGATCCAGTATCTGAGTGGAATGGCCTTCGATCTGCTCGAATTGGGCCGGATCGCCTGGGAGAAAAAACAGACTGAGCGGGCCACGGTGATCCTGGCAGCTGTGGTGACGATTATGCAGCGCTCGCAGATCGCCTTTCATATAAGCGATCAGCTTGATCTTGAGCGCTATGTGAGTATGGTGCGCACAACCCCGAAACGACTGTGTACGAGGCGGCATGGTCGTATGGACAATCTCTGTCGCTAGAGCAGATCACCACCTTCGCGCGCGACTACGCACAGCCAAGCGCTGAAGCGCCGGGCGATAAGTAGAGCCGACATTCCCCTATGCCGCCCGCCCAAGCGCTGAAGCGCCGGGCTATTTTGGCATGTCGCCCGCTCAAGCCGGCTTCATACCTGGGCTACCTCCTACCCTACCATTCTGAAGCGCCATATTGCTGCACCTACCCTTGGCGGCGCGCGCGCAGTCGCCCAGCGCTGCGTGAAGTCTTGCACAATTGCTTCATTTTGCCCCCTTTTTGAGGCTGCGTTGATAGTAGTTTGATGCTGCCGTCGTACACTTGCCCGGTTGTGACTGTGGCAGGCATAGGCTGCAATCTTACATCTGCAATTGTACGAGCACGCGGGGAAGGCTTCGCCGTGCTCAACAGCCCGCCTGTTGGGCTAGCGCATAACAGGCGCGCAAGCAAAGGAGTGTGTTATGTTCTGGTGGATGCTGCTCACCAGCGCGCTGGCCGCGCTGGCTGCTTCGATAGCCCTGGCGACCATTGCTGCCCAGCGCCTGCTGCGCCCCCGGCGGCGACAAGCGCAGAGCACACCGGCAGAGGTGGGGCTTGCCTATCAAGAGGTGCAGTTTAAGGCACGCGGTGAAGCCCTTGCCCTCGCCGCGTGGTACATCCCGGCGGCAGGTGCCACGCGCGCCGTGATTATCGCCCACGGTGTCGGCGGCTGTCGCGGCCAGGAGTTCACGGTGAGCTCATTCCCGCTTGTGGAACACCTGGTGGGCAGCGGCTTCAGCGTGCTTATGCTCGACTTGCGCGGCCATGGCGCGAGCGACACGGCCCCGATGACCTACGGCATCCGCGAGCGCCACGACCTGCTTGGCGCAGTCGATTGGCTGCTGGCCCACGGCTACAAGCCCGGTGCCATCGGCGTGCTCGGTGCCTCCATGGGTGGCGTGGCCGCTATGGGCGCGGCGGGCGAAGAGCCCGCGATCGGTGCCCTGATCTCGGATAGCGCCTGCGCCGATTTCCAGGCCATGATCGAGAGCCACCTGCAGCGCCGCAGTAAGCTGCCGCGCTTCTTCATTCCGCTGGTGTTGCTGATGGGGCGCATGCTGAGTGGGGAAGACCTGGCCCGCCTGCGCCCGGCCACGCTGCTGCGCCAGATCAGCGCGTGCGCGGTCTTGATCATCCATGCCGAGGGCGATCGGCTCGTACCTTTGAACCACGCCTACGCCCTGGCCCGCGCTGGCGATTGCGCGCTCTGGATCACCCAGAGCCCGCGCCACCTCGGCTCGTTCGGCGCGAACCAGCATGCCTACAGCCAGTGCGTGATCGCGTTTTTCGAGCGGACACTCGTCGCTCGTCCGCCAATACCCGCTGCCTTCACAGTGCAACAGCTGACTCACGCTCACCAGCCCGGTCGGCTGCGCCTGCACATGCGCTGGGAGCGGTTGAAGACCGGCCTGCGCGCGCGCTGGGAGCCTATGTATTCAGCGCCGCCAAGGCTGCATGAACTGCTCGCGCAACCCACTGACGATACCGTCGACGAGGAGTTGCAGCTCAAATAATGAAGGAAAGCACGTCTGGCAAACCATCGCAGCGTGATCCACATCCTTACAGGTACAGAAAGGGATTTGCACATGATCCGTTCGATATCCTCGCTTAGTGGTTTTGCCCTGGCGCTGACCCTGATTGCGATCATAGCTCTCCCCTTGCGCGCCGCAAATGAAGGCCTGGCGACCGACTTCGCTGGCTTTGGCAGCGACGGCAGCGTTGCGACGCGCCCCTGCGGATTACGGCGTTGGCGCTCCAGCCCGACGGCAAAGTTATTGTAGCAGGGGTGAGACAGCAAACTTTCGCCGTGGCGCGCTATACCAGCGCGGGCGAGATCGACCAGACCTTCGGCGTCGCTGGCGTGGTGACAACTCAGTTCACGCCCGATCAGCAGCGCGCCGATGCCGTCGACGTTGCGCTGCAGCCCGACGGCAAGATTGTGGTGGCAGGCTCGCTCACCGGCCCCGTCGGCAGCGATTTCGCGCTGCTGCGCTACAGCGCTGCGGGTGCGCTCGACCCGAGTTTCGACGGCGATGGCAAGGCGGTGGTCGACTTCGACGGTGGGGACGACCGCGCTACCACACTAGGGATCGACGGCCAGGGGCGCATTGTGGTGGGCGGCGCCGCGCAGCTCGGCACACGCTTCGACTTTGTCGCGCTGCGCCTGACCGATGACGGTGCCCTCGATACGAGCTTCAACGACGACGGCAAGGCCCGCGTGGTGTTCGCGGGCGCATCCTTCGCGACGGATCTGCTGATCCAGCGCGCGGCGAGATCGTACTGGCAGGGTCGGCCATGGTTGAGCTGAAGGCCATCGAGCCGCCGCCCGTCTTTGCCCTGGCGCGGCTCGACACACAGGGCCAGCTCGACACAACCTTTGCCGGCGACGGCACACTCATCACCCCTAGCACCCAGGGCAGCACCGCCGGCGGCGTGGCGTTCGCACCCGACAGCAAGCTCGTGGTCGTCGGCACAATGGCTGGCGGCAGTATGGTGCTAGCGCGCTACGCCCTTGAGGCACCCTCGACGACACCTTCGCCGACGACGGCGTGTTGAAGACGGCCTTTGGCAACGCCGCCGTTATCGCCTCCGAGGTGGTGACCCTGCCGAACAGCCGGATCGTGGTGGCCGGCGAGAGCGGCAACCAGTGGGCCTTGGCGGGGTTCTTCCCCGACGGCACGCCCGACAACACCTTCGCCGACGATGGCAAGCTGCTGATCGATCTCGGGCAGCCAGGGAGCAGCGGTGTGCAAAGCTTGGTGCGCGCCGCGACGGGCGGCTGCTGGCGGCCGGCGGCCTATACGCCTCCATGTGGAACCGCCAGCGGGAGGCGGATGCCGCCCGCGAAACGCTGAAGCGACATGCCGAGGCCGAGGGCGAGACACTGCGCGTGCGGCTGGGCGAGTAGGTGCCGATGGCCCAACCACCCGTCTTCAAGGCCATCCTGTTCGACAAGGATGGC
>JAAUTF010000556.1 GCA_012031775.1 Candidatus Altimarinota bacterium
TGAGTCCGACCCTGGCCCACGATACGGCTGGCACCATTGCTGAGGCGCAGCGCCTGCACGCAGCGCTCGCGCTGCCGAATGTGATGATCAAGGTGCCCGCGACGGCAGCAGGTCTCCCGGCGATCACCGCGTTGACCGCCGTCGGCATCAGTGTTAACGTGACGCTGATCTTCGCGCTCAGCCAGTACGAGGCGGTCGCTGCGGCCTATATCGCCGGGCTTGGAGCACCGCGCGCAGCAGGACGGCGATCTCTCGCGCATCGCGTCGGTGGCATCGTTCTTTGTTAGCCGCGTGGACGCCGCTGTCGATCCATTGCTAGGCGCGCAGGCGCAGACGATCTACAAGGCAAAACCGCTATCGCCAACGCCAAGGTCGCGTATGCGCGCTTTAAAGAATTGTTCAGCGGGCCGCGCTGGCAGGCGCTCGCAGCACAGGGTGCGCAGCTGCAACGCCCGCTCTGGGCCTCGACCGGCACCAAAGATGCGCGCTTCCCCGACACACTCTACGTCGATAGCCTGATCGGCCCGCACACCGTCAACACCGTGCCGCCCGCCACCTTGAGCGCCTTCCTCGACCATGGTACCGTCGCGCCGACCCTGGAGCAAAACCTTGCCGAGGCGTATGCACAGCTGGCATGCATCGCTGAGCACGGCATCGACCTTGACGCGATCACCCACAGATTGCAAGCTGAGGGCGTGGCCTCCTTTGCCAAATCGTTCGAAACCCTGATGGCTAGCATCGCCGCTAAATGCGCGCAGCTGGTCTGATTGTAGATTGCGAGCCGGTTATGCCTCACGCATCTATCGCAGCGCTGCCATAGAAATCGCATTGTGGCGCGCTGAAACTACTGAATTCTGAATTCTGAATTCTGAATTCTACAATAAAGTACCCCACACCATGATTGAGGCAATGATCTTCGACCTGGATGGCACACTCGTCGAGACCGAAGAGATCAAGGCGCTCTCCTATGCGCGCGCTGCTGTCGCGCTGCGCCCCGACCTCGACGAGGCACTGGTGCAGCATGCCTTCGCCGATCTAGTCGGCCTCTCGCGCAGTGAGGTGGCGCAGGCGCTGCTGGAGCGGTTCGATCTGGCAGCAGCAGCACAGGCGCGAATGGCGGAATTTGGCGTCGCGACGGCGTGGCAGGCTTTTGTGCAGGTGCGGCTGAACATCTACGACGCCCTGCTCTACGACCCGGAGTTGCTGCGCCGCGCGGCCTATTCGCACAATCTGGCGCTGCTGCAATCTGTCCGTAGCGCCGGTATAAAAGTCGGGCTGGCGACGATGTCGTACTGCCCGCAGGTGCAGCGCGTGCTCAGCATTCTTGGGCTGCACGACTCTTTCGATTTTATCGCTTCGCGCGACGATGTTGAACATGGCAAGCCCGACCCCGAGATCTACCTGCTGGTGGCGCGTGAGCTTGGGGTGACGCCGGGCCATTGCATCGTGCTGGAAGACTCGCCCACCGGCGTGCAGGCCGGGCTGGCTGCCGGTATGAACGTGATCGCGGTGACGACAGCGCTGACAAAACCACGTTTCCGCGATAGCACGCTGCTCAACCGCTGCTGGATTGTGGACGACCCGGCCACGCTACCCGATGTCGTGCGCTGGTGCATTGTGCGCCACGAACAGTTTATAGTCGCCGCTGGCAACAAGGTTTAAAAGGTGGCTAGCTATAGATAGGCGCAGCAGAGCTGCGCCTATCTATAGCTAGCCGATTTCTAAAGGTTTACATAATGCCATCACCAAGCATCGTCATTTTCGGCGCGTCGGGCGATCTTACCCAACGTAAACTGGTGCCTGCGCTCTACAATCTCTGGCGCGACGGCCTGCTGCCACCCGATTTTCGCCTCATCGGTTTTGCGCGCCGCGCCAAGAGCGACGACGACTTTCGCGCCGAGATGCGTGCTGGTGTGGCACAGCATTCGCGTCAGCCGCTAGACGAAACAAGCTGGCAGAATTTTGCTGCCGTCGTGCGCTATCACGCTGCCGACTACGACGACCCGGCGGGCTATGAGGGCCTGCGCGGCTTGCTCGACACGCTCGACGGCGAGCGCGGCATTGAGCCTGGTGCGGGCCAACGTCTGTTCTATCTGGCGACGCCGCCTGAGGTGTACCCGCGCGCGGTAACACAGCTCGGCGCGGCGAGATTGCACACCAGCGACGGATGGGCGCGCATCATCATCGAAAAGCCCTTTGGCCACGACCTTGCCAGCGCCCGGGCACTGAACGCGCACGTATTGGGTGTCTTCCAGGAGCGGCAAGTCTATCGTATCGATCACTACCTCGGCAAAGAAACGGTGCAGAACATCCTGGCCTTTCGCCTGGGGAATAGCATTTTTGAACCGCTCTGGAACCGGCGCTACATCGAGCATGTGCAGATCCTGGTCGCGAGCAGCTCGGCGTAGAGGGGCGCGGCGGCTACTACGACAGCGCCGGTACGATGCGCGATATGGTGCAGAACCATATGTTGCAGGTACTCGCATTGGTGGCGATGGAACCGCCAACCTCGTTCAACGCCGATGCGGTGCGCAACGAAAAACTCAAAGTGCTCGAATCGATCGCCCCGGTTGCGCCGCGCGATGTCGTGCGCGGCCAGTATGCAGGCTACCGAAGCGAGCGCGGGGTGCAAAATGGCTCGACCACCGATACATACCTGGCGCTGAAATTAACGATCGACAACTGGCGCTGGGCGGGCGTGCCGTTTTACCTGCGCACCGGCAAAGCGCTGCCGACGCGTGTCACCGAGGTGGCGATCCATTTTCGCCAGCCGCCGCTCGCGCTGTTCGAGCACGCCGATCACCCTGGCCATAGCGGCCCGGCAGGTGCCATGGAGCCAAACGTGCTGGTGCTGCGGATCCAGCCGCAAGAGCAAATCAGCCTGCATATCGCGCTGAAACCGCCGGGCACGGCGATGCGGCTGCAGCCGATCGAGCTGGGTTTTTGTTATGGCAGCGGCTTCGGCGCGCCCCTGCCCGAGGCCTACGAGCGGCTGATCCTCGACGCGATCAACGGCGATGCGACGCTTTTTATCCGCCGCGACGAAGCCGAAGCGGCCTGGTCGCTGATCTCGCCGATCATCGATACCTGGGCCGCAAGCCCGGAGCTGCCCATGGCCTACGAAGCTGGCAGCTGGGGGCCAGCCTGCGCCGATGAACTGATCGCCGCCGCCGGGCAGCGCTGGCGTGTGCCGAAAGATTCATAGAGGGCACAGGGCACACATGTTTGGTGCCCGCCATACAGTTCTAGCGAACGCCTCGGTGGCGGTGGTTTCGCCGCCACCACCGATCAGCACAAAAAGCTTTTCTGAAACTTTGTCTAAAGAATCGGCGTCGGCGTCTCATGGTCGTCGGGGTCGACCTGCGGTAGTGGCCCATAGATCGGGTCGACCACATCGGCGAGCGCACTCGGCTGAAATGACAGACGCTCGGCAAGGCGGCGACGTGCCAGTTCGTCGACCGAGTGGCGTTCCCAATATATCGTGTGCTCCGCCATCTGGCGGATCGTCCATTGCTCGTTCGGCACGGTAGCATCGAGCAGGCCTGCGGGCAGGCCGATCAGCGCCGCGATTAGCTCGCTGCGTGCGCGCAAGGTCTCGGCCATCAGGCGCTGCACCTCGCTCTTCTGCATGGCTTGCAGATAGTAGCGCGCGCTAAAGATCTGGCCAGCGTGCATGCGCTCGTGGTCGATATTGTGCGTCAGCAGGTCGCGCAGCGTACCGCCCATTGCGCAGATATGATCGCAGGGCGTGTCCAACTCTTCGTCGTTCAGCGCCGCCAAAATCGTTAGCGTCTCACCGAGCGAGCGCTGCAAGCGGGTGATCAATTCGTCGGTCGATATGCTCATAACTGCTCCTCTACCCACACAGCAATCGTAGCCCGCGCTGCCCGCCTCCCCCGGCCCCTGCTTCTGTCCGAAGCGCCACTCTTGCCTTAGACACGGCTTCAAAAAAGCCGTGTGTTGGTCAGGGGCGGCGGCGAAGCCCGCCACCCCCGACCAGCACACACCCGTTCCTGAACCTGGCGTTCGCCAGCCCGGTCACGTACTGGCGAACCATGTCTTAGGAGCGGGGTTGAGGTGAGGGCAACAGCCCTTCTGAATTCTGACACCTGACCTCTTAAAACAAGGGCATCCCACAAACTGCCTTGCCGATAAAATCGTAGAGCGCGTCGCTCGTCGGGGCCATCACCGTCGCGGCGCGCGCGTCGCGGATCGTCTCGAAGGCGAAGCCGATGTTGTGCTCGCGCGTGAAGAAGGGAACGAGGCTCCCGATGGCCAGATAGCGAATCCCCCAGCTCCAGCAGCTTCTCCGTGCACCACTGCCGGATGTCGCGAAAGCGCCCGCCCTGTTGGACGCCGGCGAGGATGCTGTCCCCGGCGTGGGGATGGCTTCGCCGATGCGCTTGATCGTGATCTCGGCCTTGCGTTGGGTTTCCGTGCGGTTCTCGCCCGGATAGCCAACAAGGTCGAGGGGCG